>CAZISU010000915.1:0-3276 GCA_964541935.1 uncultured Planctomycetaceae bacterium
CTCGTGCGGATGTCAAGCTGCCGAAGATTATCGATAGCCATATGGTATTGCAGCGCGATATGCCGTTGCCTATCTGGGGTTGGGCCGAGGCGGGCGAAGCGGTGACGGTGCAACTCGATGGCAACCAGCCGCTCAAGACCAAGGCCGACGAGAAGGGCAACTGGAAAGTCACGCTGCCGGCAGTCAAAGCCGACGGCCAGACGCACCGTATGACCATCAGTGGGAAGAACAAGATCGAGCTCGACGATATCCTCATCGGTGAGGTCTGGGTCGGTTCCGGGCAATCGAATATGGAATGGCCGCTGAGTGCGACCGTGAATCCTAAAGAGGCGCTTGCCGCGGCCAATCATCCGCAGATACGTTTGTTCCACGTGCCCAGGTTGCAGGCCCCGGCGCCGACCAAGGACGTCAAGGCGACGTGGAAAGTTTGTTCGCCACAGACGGTTCCCGGTTTTTCCGGCGTGCTCTACTACTTCGGGCTGCGACTTCACAAGGACTTGGATGTGCCCGTCGGGTTGATCAACACTTCGTGGGGCGGTTCGCCAATCGAGCCGTGGATCGTGGCCGGCGGCAAGTCCGGGGGTATGTACAACGCGATGGTCGCGCCGTTGCAGCCCTTTGCGATTCGCGGAGCGACCTGGTATCAAGGCGAGTCAAATGTTTCGAGCAACAACGGCATGGGGTACTACAACAAGATGAAGGACTTGATCGAGGGTTGGCGAAAGGCGTGGGGACAGGACTTGTCGTTCTACTTCGTGCAAATCGCACCGTGGAAAGGCAGCTACGCCCCCGGCAAACTGCCCTTGCTTTGGGAAACCCAGGCGGCCAGCCTGAAGATCCCCGCGACGGGTATGGCGGTGGTAACCGATCTGGTCGATAACATCACTGACATCCACCCCAAGAACAAACTCGACGTGGGCAATCGCTTGGCGCTTTGGGCATTGGTCAAGGATTATGGCAAAAAGAATCTGGTCTACTCGGGTCCCTTGTACAAGTCGATGGCAGTGGAAGGATCGAAGGTGCGTATCAAGTTCGCGCACACCGGCGGCGGGCTGAAGTCGCGCGACGGCAAACCGCTAAGTGAATTCGAAATCGCCGGCGGCGACGATAAGTTTGTAGCGGCCAAAGCCACGATCGATGGCGCGAGTGTGGTCGTTGAGGCCGAGGGCGTTGAGAAGCCGACCCAGGTGCGTTTTGGCTGGCACATGCTCACCAACCCCAACCTGATGAACGCCAAGGGCCTACCAGCCTCGCCGTTTCGGACGAAGGATTGGCAAGGCGTGACGGGAGAATAGGGATAATCAGGTGTGAGGTGAATGGCCCTGTACTCATCACGCTCCGCGTGATGGCGAGGCGGTGCAACTCTTGCAATACAAGATGTTGGTCCGCACTTCGACGCCACGTAGAATGTGGCGAGTACATGCAAAACCGGCCTACGAGTCTTTTAGGGTTCACCCGCTCGCTATTCTCTTTCCAGCGGTCGGCCGTTGGGCAAGAGTTCGGCCAACGGACAGGCTTCGCATTTGGGCGTCTTGCGGCAGTGTAGATGGCCGAGGCGGACGATCAGGGCGTGAAACTCGTTGTAGAGCGTGGTGTCTTCTTCCAGGTTGTAGACGAAGTGTTCTTGCAGCGCGTGATAGTCGGCTTCAAAATCTATCCAGCCGTGGCGGGCCATCATGCGGTGGGTGTAGGTGTCTACCACAAAACTCGGCATCCCTGCGGCGTAGAGGAGGATGGAGTCGGCCGTTTCGGGGCCTATGCCGTGGACCGAGAGTAGTTGCTCGCGGAGGGTGTGGCGGTCGGTCTGGAACATGGCTTCGACCCGTGCGTCATACTGTTCGACCAGGAATTCAAGCAGATGCCTCAGTCGCTTTGCCTTGAGGCGGAAGTAGCCGGCCGGGCGGATTAGCTCTTCGAGCCGGGCCACCGGCAGTTCGTAAAGCGGGCGGGGCTCGAGCAGATCGGCCTGGCGGAGGTTGTCGATGGCCCGTTCTACGTTTTTCCAGGCGGTGTTTTGCACCAGTACGGCGCCAACCATAACCTCGAAAGGCGACTCGCCCGGCCACCAATGTTGCGGTCCGAAGGCGGATAATAGTCGCTGGTAAACTTCTTTAAGCGTGACTGTCATGGAGTTCATCCGTGCATTAAGATAATCTTATCGCTAAGGCAATTAGGGAGACCTGGGAGGAATATCCGCAATTGGCCGACGAATTACATTTCACCCTACCCCCATTCGGGTTCCATGGCAAGTTTGTCTTGCCGCGTGGGGAGCATTTTCGGGGCAAACTCAAGCCGTGGGACCACGGGGGTCGAAAACTGTGGAAGCCGCCTTTGTTGGAGTTAAACCGCGAGAAAGCATACCGAGACCATGACGGATTCGAAAACTCAAGAGCCGACCGATCACAAAATACCTCGCAGCGATGGTGTTGATGTGGGGCAAGCGGCGGCGGCAGCGATTGTGGCGGAGGGGAATGATTGGGCCGGCAATTATTGGGCCCAGTCGCGTCGTCCGCTGGCGAGTTTGTTGTTCATCTTGCCGTTTCTGGCCGTTTACGAATTTGGCGTTTTGAGCTTGGGAGCAAATGCCGTTCGCAACGGGGTCGATGTCTGGCTGCGTCACTTGCTGGATTGGATGGGTTTTGGGCAATATTTCCTCTTGCCCTTGCTGACGATCGGGATTTTGCTGGTGTGGCAATATACATCGCGCGAGCCCTGGCGAATTTCTCGCGGAGTGCTGTGCGGCATGGCCGTGGAGAGCCTTTTGCTGGCGATATGTCTGTGCTTTATTTTACATATGCAAGACGTGTTGACCCAAACGTTCTTGATCGAACCTGTGTCGGTGGCTTTGTCGGACAATATGTCCGCGACGTTTGGCAACTTCGTCATGTACCTGGGGGCCGGCATATACGAGGAACTGCTATTTCGCCTGATATTCTTGACGGCGGCGATTTGGGCGTTGCGACAGTTCGGCATGAAGCCCAAGCTGAGCGTTATTTCGGCCGTGATAATGACGAGCTTGCTTTTCTCGGCGGCCCACTATATCGGAGCTCAAGGTGAATCGTTGCAGTTGTTCAGCTTTACCTTCCGCTTCATCGCAGGCGTTTTCTTTTGCGTGCTGTTTGTGTATCGTGGCTTCGGCATCGCCGCGGGGACACACGCGGCATATGATATTGTAGTGGGGCTTTTATGAGCTATGAGACTTGAGACTTGAGACTTGAGATTTGAGATTTGAGATTTGAGATTTGAGATTTGAGATTTGAGATTTGAGATTTGAGA
>CAZISU010000916.1:0-3272 GCA_964541935.1 uncultured Planctomycetaceae bacterium
AGTCGGTGATGGCACTATCGTAATCGTGAGTAGAGCTGAAGGCGTAGCCGCGGTTGCAATACGCTACGGCAGATTTTGGGTGCAAGCGTATAGCTTCATTGAGTTCAGCAATAGCCTCGTCGGGCTTGTTGCCCATAAGGCGTTTGACCTCATGATAGGATTGCGGCTTCGTGAGATCAGCCTGATGGAAATTGTTGTATTCTACAATGGCAATGACGCACGCCAAAGCGAAGAGTAATAACACAACATACGTCACAGTGCGTTTCATATCACGATGTCTTTCATCGGTAACCGGGTGAGCAGAGAAAAGGATAAAGCTGTTTTTTCAATCAACCCGTTTGCTGTTTGCCCTTTTTTACCAACGCCTTTTTCACGCGGGCGATGATATCGTCTACTTGCCAAGTCTGCTCGAAACCGACAATCATGCAATCCACTGCGCCGGAATCTACGGCGAATTGTACCGAGTCGTCGATCTTTTGGGTGTCGTCTTTGAATTGTCCTTCGCCGATGATCTTCATGCCGATTACGCCTTTGCCGGCGGCGTGTAGGTTTTTGATGACGGGCAGGATTTTTTCGGCTTTGCCGTCGGTTTTTGTGTGGAAGGGGTTGATGCGGATGTTGGCGGCGTCGACCCAGGGTTCCTTGACGGCCGCTTCGATGGCGCCGAGCGAATGGCAAGAGCAGCCGTGCGCGCGGATCAGGCCCTTTTGTTTGAGGTCTTCGAGGATGTCCATCTGGCGGCGTTGTTCCTTGGGCCAGGTGGGGCTGGTCATGCAGTGCAGATGCACGAGGTCGATGTAGTCGGTTTTGAGCTCCTTGAGGAAGCGTTTGACGACAACGTCGGCATCGCCTTTGTCGGCGTCGGGCACCCCACCCTTGCGCCACCAGATTTTCGACGTCAACGTGTAACTTTCCCGCGGCTTGTCCTTGAGGTTCCGCGCGATGTAGCTGTGGGTGCCGTAAAGATCGGCCACGTCGAAGAGGCGGATGCCACGCTCGTAGCAATATCGAAAGATCTTGTCGAAGTGTTTTTGGCCCAAGCGGATCTGATCGCTCACCCGCTCCCAGGCTTTCATGCCGGTACCCAGCCCGATGCGGGTTGCCTTGAGTTCTTTTCCCAAGGGGACCATGGCCAGCGGATCGAGCGCGTCGGCTTTGTTCGCCGTAGCGGCAATTGCGTCCACCGCGCTGCCGGCTGCTGTTGCCCCCGCCATTGCGGCACCTAAAAATTCTCGACGTTTAATTTTCATGGTTGGGTTTCCTGGAGGGTTTTGAGTTGGTTGAAGCGCTTGCGGATCGGGAACAGTACCTATTCTGAATGATAGGCGATAGGTCAGGGCGAGGCAAGTTTTCTATTTCGAGGTCAAAGGGTGGTGTGTACTCACCCTCGCTGGCCAGCAAGCAGACAGTTGCACCCGAGCGTTCAATTTCCCGAGACAGTCACGGTTAGACTCACGCAAAGGCACAAAGACGCAAAGAAATTTTACCCGTTGCAGTTGCCCAATAGGGTTCCGCAGTCGTTGCGCGTGCGTATTGTTTTCCACCCCACTTCTATGTGTCTTCATTCAGGAACACAATAATATTTTCATCAGGATCAATGATCCACATACTGACATTGGAAATGTTGCCCGAACTGGTCTTTTGTACTTCCTGTCGATGGATGATAGTGGGCTTCTTGATCAGGGCATCAACATCGACAACTTCGGCTAACTTCGCCTTGTCCGCATCTTCCATCCACCCCATCACCCAGACGTATGCATCCATGTGTCCAGCAACAAACTTACCTTGCCACCAATCCCAATTGTTTCCCGTGAGAGTCTGCACAAACCATGTCATGTCCTCATCTTTGACACGGACAACGTAGGCAGAGAAGCCGTCTCCAAAGAAGTTGTTCTGTGTCGGCTTTTCACTGGTGTAGAGCAACTTGCTGACCGGCATGGCGAAAGCCCCCGGTAGCTTGACGGCTTCTGCCCAGTTTTTCGTATCCAGCTTTGGGCTCTCTTTTCTCTCCATCGCACTTTTGCTATGAGAACAAAACATATGAGAGACGAGGAAACCAAAAGAAAAGGCCAAAAAGACAGTCAGAAGCCAATAAATGTTGCGTTTCATTTAATTACTCTTCCGTCCTACAACAAGCAAGCCGCTTGCTCCTGTATTCTTACATTGGATCACGAATGAGGGCGGCCGTGCTACAAAAGTAGAACAGCCGCCTTCGGCTGCTGAAGTAACGTAGGCCAGGCAGCGATCCGGCGATTCTGCTACTCGAAACACATCGACTCGGGCTCGTAATATTCTTTGGGATGCTTGCAGGCCGGGCACTTGGGCGGCGGCTCGTTGGCGTCGACGATGTAGCCACACACGGCACACTTCCAGCGGATGGGCTCTTCGCGCTTATAGACCGTGCCGTTTTCGACCATTTCCAAGAGCTTGCGGTAGCGCATTTCGTGATGCTTTTCGACCTTGGCGATTTGGCTGAAGAGGCGAGCGGCCTCCATATTGCCTTCTTCTTCGGCTTCCTTGGCGAAGGTGGGGTACATCTCGACCGTCTCGTAATGCTCGCCCTCGACGGCTTCCTTGAGGTTCGCCACCGTGTCGCCGATTCCATCGAGCAACGACAGCTCGTCCTTGGCGTGCCGCATCTCGTTGGCGGCCGCTTCTTCGAAGACCTTGGCGATGTAGTGGTAGCCCTCTTTCTTGGCTACTTTGGCGAAATAGGTGTATTTGTTGCGTGCTTGCGACTCGCCGGCAAAGGCGGCAGCCAAGTTCTCTTGAGTTTTGCTCATAAGTTTTACTCCCGTGAAAATCGTAGTTATGGGCCGTGATTGGTCAGTGGCATTATATGACCGGTCGCAGCGTGAAGGAAGGAGGGAGCCGACAAAGCCTAATACGGGTAAGATGCGATAGCTAGGGAACCCGCCTTAGCGTGCCACACGGGATGATCGTTTAACGGCCAAACTTGCCAGCCCGGCGGTTGCGGCCAGGGCTATGACCGGCTCGAGCGGGGCTCGCATGCGCATGTTCGTCCAGTAAACGGTATGAACCGCGGTCAAGCACCCGACCAGCAGCAGTGCCCACAGCCAGACGGGCGAGCGGGCGTTGGTGTTTCGGAATATTGCCCAAACGCCGATGGCGGCCAGCAAAAATTCGAGCGAATACCAAACGGCCACCAACAGGCGGCCGGGCATCTGGTGCGGCATTACGGCCCAAAGCCGCCCCACGCGCACGAGGCAGGCATAGGCGAACATGCGTGGCTGGTCGGCGATCGTCGCGCG
>CAZISU010000917.1:0-3250 GCA_964541935.1 uncultured Planctomycetaceae bacterium
CATGAGTACGCCCCGGTGCGCAGCCATCACCCCGGCGGAGCACAGTTCCTTTACGCCGACGGACACGTATCCTTCCTCAACGAAACCATCGAACAGGCACTGCTGCAAGCCCTTACAACTCGTAACTGGGGGGAGACAATCGATGACAGCAATTTCCAGGGACGATTGATCGCTTAAGCGATCTTCACGTCGGTCGGTTCGATAATAATATCACACCTTAATTTCAGGATAGATTCCACAACTATGACCAATTATTTTCACCTACTCAAGATCACCGTGACTTTAATGCTGACGGCCGCCTGCGTTGCAACCGTGAATGCCGCCGACGCCGATATGAAAACCACCAAGGCTGGAGATTATGTGATTGATATCGGTTCGAATCGCGAATTGTTCGTCGACGAGTATCTGATCGACAAGCTCGACGGCGCCCGCATGGTACTGCATAACCCGCGCCACGAAGGCCCGGTGATGAAATTCGACAAACCCTGGGAAGGGCTTTTCAGCGGATACACTACGGTCATAAAGGACGGCGACCTGTATCGCGTGTATTACCGCGGCATGCCAAGGACGGGTGACGGTGGTGCACACGAAGTCACCTGCGTGGCTGAATCGAAGGACGGCCGTACCTGGACCAAGCCGAACCTGAGTATCTATGAAATCAACGGTACACGGGAAAACAACGTGGTCTACGCAAACGATGCGCCCAACAGCCACAACTTCCATCCCTTCATCGACACACGCCCTGGCGTGCCCAAAAACGAACGTTACAAGGCGACGTCGGGAGTTAGTGCCAAGCTCTACGGCTTCGTCTCGCCTGACGGCATTCACTGGCGCAAGGCCAGGCCCGAGCCGATTCTGACTTGCAGCCCCTTCGATTCGGCCAACGTGGCCTTCTGGTCCGACACCGAACAGTGCTACATTTGCTACTTCCGCGTGTTCCTCAAAGGCGTCCGCTGGATCGCCCGCGCAACCAGCAAGGACTTCTTGAACTGGGGCCCCTTGGAACATATCAAGGCCGTTCACAAAGGCAAACCCGCGCCGGTCGAACACATCTACACCAACCAGACGCACCCTTACTTCCGCGCACCGCAGATTTACATCGCCCCGGCCGCGCGTTTCATGCCCGGCCGACAGGTGATCAGCGATGCCGAAGCGAAAAAACTGGGTGTGCATCCCGAGTATTTCCGCGATATCTCCGATGCCGTTTTGATGACCAGCCGCGGCGGCAACGTTTTCGACCGCACGTTCATGGAAGGTTTCATCCGCAATGATATCGGACTGAACAACTGGATTTCACGCTCAAACTATCCGGCCTGGCAAGTTGTGCAGACAGGGCCGGCGGAGATGTCGTTTTATGCGAACTGCAACTACGCCCAACCCACAGCCGAGCTGCGTCGATTTTCCATGCGACTGGACGGGTTTGCGTCGATCCAGGCCGGCTACGATGGCGGACGAGTGCTGACCAAGCCGTTTACGTTTAAGGGCAAGCGGCTCCAGTTGAACTTCGCCACCTCGGCTGCCGGTAGCGTTTGCGTCGAGATTCAAGACGCCGGCGGCAAGCCCATACCCGGCTTCACGCTGGCCGATTGCAATAAGACAATTGGCAATGAAATCGAACGGGCCGTCTCTTGGAAAGGCAAGCAAAACGTCGGCTCCCTGGCCGGCCAGCCCATCCGCCTGCTGTTCGAACTGAAGGACGCGGATGTTTTCGCGTTTCGGTTTGAGTAGCCTTTTTTGACTACAATATTTTTCGTGTGATTTCAGGGGACTGTAATATTACAATGGCTGCGATCCCGGGAATGGTTGCCAATGTCGAATAGTAGAAAGTGCAAATTGAATCGAAACGCCCCAATAATTATCGGTAAATTGTTTTTGGCCTTAGTTCTGACGTTGGCCACAGAGTTTGGGCAAGGCATTCTGGTCCCGGATAGGGTTTTAGGCGAAGAAACCGCGCGCAGCCCGAAATCGCAGGGAGATCTGAGCGGGCCTTGGCAGCTTTTGGTTGACGATTCCGTAATAGCCGAAAAAAACAATTTGAAGCGGACATACCATCCCTTCAAAAAACACGCCGCCAATCCGGTGTTGCGCGCCGATCAGACCTGGGAAGGGAATATCGCATATGTCTATGGCACGATCTTGCCGGCCGAAGACGGCCCAGGCTATCGGATGTGGTATCACGCCTATGCTGAAAAAGAGTATCGAAACCTCTATGCCACCAGCCGCGACGGCGTTAATTGGGAGAAGCCCTCTCTTGGCCTGGTCGAGTACAAAGGCTCCAAGAACAACAACATGCTTCCGCACCGCACCCATGAAGAACACCTTCCACAGGTGATTCACACACCTTGGGAAACCGATCCGGCCAAGCGATACAAAATGGTCAGCTACGAGTATGGTCGAACTCCACCTCGCTATACGACAAGTGGATATTACGGCTCGTGCTCAGCGGATGGCATCCACTGGACCGATGTGTTCAATGCACCAGGTAAACAAACTCCTATATTGCAAGACCTCGGCGATGTGGGCAACTTCGTTTGGGATCCTCATGCTGGCCGCTATCTTGGCTACCCAAAAATCTTTTCTCAAGTGCGAGGCTTCCGCCGACGGTGTGTCGGTATCTCGACTACTAAGGACTTCATAAAATGGCCCAAGTCCCGCCTGATATTGGCTCCTGACGAGATCGACGACCACTGGACCTCCGGAAATGATACACACACGGATTTCTACGGCCTAAGCGGATTCGCATATGAGTCGGGCTACATCGGTTTTTTGTGGATATTCCGAATTGCAGACGGAAAGAGTGATGGAACGATCTGGTGCGAACTCGTGTCTAGCCGTGACGGCATCAACTGGATACGCCAAGAACCGAAAAACAATAGTCGACTCCCCATTTTGGCACTGGGACACGATGGAACGTGGGACGACGCCATGGTGGTAACCCCAAACCATCCGTTGGTTGAAGACGACACCATAAAATTATTCTATGGCGGATTTGACACAACCCACGGATCTGGCGGAGCAAACGCCGCGATCGGCTTGGCCACGCTCCGCAAAGACGGCTTCGCATCATTGGACGCCGGAGAACAGACGGCCCAACTGACTACCAAACCACTCAAAAACACGACTGGTCCGTTAAGGCTGAATTGCGATGCCGATGGTGGTTGGATTAAAGTGGAGGTGCTTGACGCCGACGGTAAGACGATAAAAGATTACGGCCTGGAAGAATGCACACCCGTGCGAAAAAACGGCGTCG
>CAZISU010000918.1:0-3249 GCA_964541935.1 uncultured Planctomycetaceae bacterium
TTAACTATAAAGTGCTCAATACACAAATACGTGAATAGAGAAGAGAGAGCTATGCATTGCTCGGCTCGGCCGAAACGGCTGGAAGCGGTTTCGCGTCAGGTAGAATCGTAGGGTTTGTGCTCAAACGCGGCAAATATTTAATAAAAAAAACCGCGCGACGACGACAGGCTGTCGATATCGCGCGGCTTTTCGTGTTTGCTGGTTCGTAGGGTGCGCCCGCGACGCACCGCGTGATTTCTGCTGCGTCGCGGACGCACCCTACAATGTTTAGCCTAAGATCCGCTTCCAGCGGTCCAGGTTCCACTGCGTTTTTTCAGCGGGTGTCATCTTGCTGAAATCGGGGTCGGCGACTCCGTAGGCAGGGGCCCCATAGGTGGGCGTGTCGGCTCCGCCGGCGGTTGTGGCCGTGGGGGCGGGCGCCGGCTTGCCGGTCTTCGACTTGCTGGTGGCGCTGTAGCTGTCGCCCGTTTCGGTGCTTTGCAGGTCTTCGTCGAGCGGGCGGACGGGCTGGATGCCCAAGCGTGCCAGGTCGCCGTGATAGGCGCGGACGGCCTCGACCGGGGCAATTTCGCCGTCGGCAATGCCACGCAGGTATTTTATGAAGGTCAACTGGTGCTCGGCGTTGTTGATCTTGCGACCGTAGAGGGCCACCCGCGCGCCGTACTTCTTGGCGTCGTGTAGCATTTGGAAGGCGTCGAGCGTGGTGCCGGCCGAGCCGCCCAGGATTCCTACCACCACCGAACTGTCGTATCCGGCCAGTGCTTCCATGGCCGCCGGGCCGTAGTAGGGGATCTTCAGGAACAGCGGTCGGCCGCGCTTGGTAACGCCGGCCAGCGTGCGCGCGATATGGTCGTTTACGAAACGGGCCGTGTCGGCCGGCGGGTGGTTGCCGGTGGCGTTGGGGCTGAAGACTTCGAGGAAGTGGCGAAAGCCCTTGGCCTCGGCCTCGAGTCGGAACTCTTTGTAGGCGGAGAGCGAGCGGTGGTCCAGGTCGACGTCGTTGTTGAACGTGACCGAATACAGGCCCAGGTCGGCACCCAAGTGTTTTTCGCTGGGATCGCATTCGAGTTTGCCGCACATGATGTGGTCGATCGTGGCGGTGCGGAAGGGTTGCGACGGTTGCGAGCCGTAGCGGCCGGTGCCGGTGGCCAGCCAGATATCGGTCGTATCGTTGGCGCGCACGGCCGGAGTGATGTGGCTGTTTTCGAAGAGCCGTTCCTCGATGCCCAGCACCTCGTTCGAACTGGCGCTCATGAGCATGATATCGACCAGCCCTTGGGCCACAATCTCACGCATGATCTGGCGGTATTCCTCCAGATTGCGGAACTTGGCCTCGTCGGCATAGTGCTCGGGGCTCTTGCCGGGCGCGGCCAGCCCGAAGGCCATGTCGGCGTCTTTGGCGTCGGCAATAATAAAGTCCCCGCAGGACGGGTCGGAAAGGATTCTGGCGATCTTCTGATCCAACGACTTTTGCATTTTCTCATCCGGTTGTTGTAAATATTTGCCACGCACGTCCTGCCCGCAGGAAGTCTGCCCGTCCCAGGTGGCCACCATAAGCTAGTAGATATTTTCGTAATTATACGACATTCAGGGCCCCGTGTGGACTCGCTAATCGCTAAAAATTCCCCCAAATGGCCGTTTTCACGCCGTTACTGACCCGTTAGCGGTCTCTTACACCCCAGCCTGAGCACTTCGCCCCCCATACCGGGGTGCCAGACCAAATGCACTCTCCCCCTGGCTCCAGTTGTCCGATAGCATATAATCCTCGATGAAAGAACAATACTAACCCGAAGCGCAAGCGAAGGGCGGGAAAACGGTAGGATCAACATCGCATCTCCCTTCGCTTGCGCTTCGGGTTAGTATTTCACGAAAAAATATCCGTGCTATTCAGCCCATAGCCCCAAAAATACAGGAAGTTCATCAATGCCAAAGAGCAAAATCCTTATCGCCGACGACAACCAGACCAATGTCGAACTTCTCGAGGCCTACCTGAGCGGGCGGGATTGCGAGATCGCCATTGCCGTCGACGGGCAAGATACGCTCGATAAAGTGGCCGAGTTCGAGCCCGACCTGATTTTGCTGGACATCATGATGCCGAAGCTTAGCGGTTTCGAGGTTTGCGAAGAGCTCAAGGCGTCGCCCGAAACACGCGGCATCATGATCCTCATGGTCACGGCCCTCAACGAGCTTGGCGACATCGAACGCGCCGTTTCGGCCGGCTGCGACGATTTCCTCAGCAAGCCCGTCAATAAAATCGAACTGCTCAAACGCGTCGACAACATGCTCAAGCTGCACCATGTGACCGACGAGTTGCAGCGGCTGCGCGAGTATATCGATGGGATGGATGAGAAGTAGAGGGGGAGGAATGAAGAATTTAGAAATCAGAATGACGAATGAATTAGGAATGAATGAATTAAGAATGGTGAACGTCTCCTGTATCAAATGAGCTTTTCGATATTTACTCATTAAAATACATGAAAGATTACAGCTAAACACGATAAACCATTCCCACGTCGTCGACCCGAGACCGGTGACGGGTGGTTTAACTTATATTTGCAAGGCAACCGGCCCTACCGCGTTTTTTCCCTGTTCCCCGGAGGACGATACGATGCGTTGGCGGAATTCTGCATTCTCTGTTTCAATTGTTTTACTAGGGCTGTTCTTATTGCCCTCGGCCGCTGTGGCCGCTGACAAGGGGGCCGATGATAAGGGGGCCGCTGACAAGCCGGCCAGCAGCTACGCGCCGGTGGTGATGAAGGAGGACTTCAAGACCACGGTCAAGCGTATGGAAGCGGCCAAGGCGGGCATCGCCGAGAAACACAACGCGTTGCTCAGCGAACGTTACGACCTCAGCGACCGGCCGGCCCAAGGCGTGACCATGTCGCGCGGCAAAGCCGTACAAGAGGGCATCCGTGTCAAGCTTCCCGCCGGCGTGAGTTCTTGGGAAGAGCTTGGCGACATGTCGCCCGAGCAGATTAAACAGAAGAAGCTTTGGCCAAAGGGTTTCTTGCCACTGCCGCATCCGAATCACCCCGAAGGCGGCATGGTCTTCCCGCAGCAACACATTGACGAAATTAAAAAGCAGGAAGGTCGCGACCTGACTCGCTTCGACCTCGACTTCGACCTGCCTAGCCATCTTTTGCCCGAATATCCGCCGCCCATGTACATTACCACGCGGCCCGACCTGGGCGACGTTTCGCAAGGTAAGGTCATAACGCTGCAAAACTACTTCGAAATCTTCAACGGCAT
>CAZISU010000919.1:0-3249 GCA_964541935.1 uncultured Planctomycetaceae bacterium
ATGTGAGTAGGTGGTTCGGAAGTATCTTCCACGTAGCAATGTGACAACCATCCATCTTTAAGATAGAATACTGCCATTTCACTGGCCAGCACTGGTCCATCCTGGGCCGCCTGCCAACAATTCACGGGGTATCCCATGTTTTCGCGAGCACGGAGATTAGTAAGTCGTTTTGCGGCAAGTCCCATGTCGCATGGAGGCCAGTTGTCGTACTCCCAATCTGGGGAGGACATGATTGTGCGTTTTGTGTTCGATGCCCTGCGTATACCGAAACCATTCTATGTCGATGTGGGCGCGCACGATCCCTTTTTGTTCAATAACACAGCCCACTTTTATTGCACTGGTTGCCGCGGCATCAATATTGAGCCGAACCCAGTGCTCATCGAGTCATTTCGTCGACATCGGAAAGGTGACGTAAACCTGAATATCGGCGTGGCGGACCACTCGGGTGAACTCGATTTTTATATCATGTCCGCAGCTACGATGAGTACTTTTTCGAAAGACAAGGCGGACGAACTGGTGGCTGACCACGGGTTCACCATTGTTGAAACGAAAAGGATTCGCGTTCGTAGCCTTGCTGATATCCTGGCAGAATATACCAATAAGCATCTTCCCGATTTCCTCTCGTTAGATGCTGAGGGGCTTGAGCGGCAGATACTAGAGTCTGTGGACTTTCGCGCCTCGTCGCCGCTGGTGATTTGCTGTGAAACTGTGTCGTATGCAACCACCGGG
This sequence comes from uncultured Planctomycetaceae bacterium, assembly GCA_964541935.1. Lineage (GTDB taxonomy): Bacteria > Planctomycetota > Planctomycetia > Pirellulales > Thermoguttaceae > JAFGTN01. Next base: position 730 of record CAZISU010000919.1, read on the forward strand.
GTGGGCAAGAAAGATGTGGGACTAATAGAGTATGTCAAGAGCCGTGGTTACATGGTGTACGCGGACACACACATTAACACTATCTTCGTCCTTGAGACTGCCTGGAGGAACAGATGATTCGGCCAGTGTTGGATTGATTGCCAACGCGGACCCTGCGCTAGCAGACCATCAGAACTATGCTTGTGGCTGTTTCTGGTTTAGGAGGAATGTATGACCTCGGTTGGCACGAAGAACGAATCGACCCGCGTGGCGTGGTTGGAGCGCACACTGAAGGAGCTTCCGAATGGCTGGCGAATTTTGGACGCCGGAGCGGGTCAGCAGCAGTATCGGAAGTTTTGCGGTCACTTGGAATATGTCTCGCAAGACTTCGGCCAATACAAGCCCGACCAAGAGAAGGCGGGGCTGCATAGGGGCAAATGGGACTACGGCAAACTGGATATTGTCTGCGACATTGCGTCCATTCCCGAGCCGGATGGGTCGTTTGACGCCATCCTCTGCGCGGAGGTGTTCGAGCACCTGCCGGACCCGATAGCCGCAGTGCGGGAGTTTTCTCGATTGCTGCGACCGGAAGGTGTCCTGATTCTGACGGCCCCGTTCTGCAGTCTTACGCATTTCGCACCGTACCATTACAGTACTGGTTTTGGCAAATATTGGTATGAGAAACACCTGCCAGATCATGGTCTCGAAGTCATTGAATTGGCACCGAACGGCAACTACTTCGAATACCTTGCGCAGGAGTTGCGGCGGGTACACTCAATTGCTGGTCGCTACGCCGGGAGCCACCTGCGTCGATGGGAGAAACTTGCCAGTCGGTTACTACTGCGTTGCCTTGAGCGGTTTTCTCATGGGGATACTGGCTCGGACGAGTTGTTGTGCTTCGGCTACCACGTCAGAGCCCGCAGGCTGTGATGGTGCGCAAGATGGGTTAGGCGAATCTTTGCATCAGGAAAGCCGCGCAGTAGAATTAGAGGACAGAATAAGTTGTTCGTTCATAACACTGAACGGGAAACAGTAAGCATTAGACCTCAGTAATAGGAGTAACACATGAAGACAGCGTTAGTTTGCGGTGCAGGGGGCTTCATCGGCGGGCACCTGGTGAAAAAACTCAAGAAGGAAGGCTACTGGGTCCGGGGTGTTGACATTAAGGAGCATGAATTCCGCGAATCCGCCGCTGATGAGTTCCTGCTGCTGGATTTGCGGGAGAAGGAGGACTGCGAGAAGGCGCTTTCCTTGGAAGAAGGCGCTTTTGACGAGGTCTACCAGTTAGCCGCGGACATGGGCGGGATGGGCTTCATCCACTCGGCGGAATGCGAGATAATGCGCAACAATGCCCTGATAAACATCAACGTCGTACACGCTGCGGCGACTGCGGGTATCAAGCGGTATTTCTTCTCGTCTTCCGTCTGCGTCTATAGGGACATGAAGCCGGGGGAGCCGGAGATGCACGAATCGGAGGCAATACCGGCCAACCCAGATAACGAATATGGATGGGAGAAGCTGTACGCGGAGAGAACCGCCATGGCCTATGGCAGAAAACACGGAATGGTTGTGCGGATAGCTCGCTTCCAGAACTGCTATGGTGCCGAAGGAACATGGGATGGGGGCAGGGAAAAGGCGCCGGCCGCAATGTGTCGGAAAATCGCCGAAGTCGAGAATGATGGGACAATAGAAGTTTGGGGTGATGGCAGTGCGATCCGTTCCTACACGCATGTTGACGACATGGTTGACGCCATTTTCAGGCTCCTGCACTCGGATCTCGAGGGGGCGGCCAACATCGGATGCCCCCAATATGTGTCAGTAAAGGAACTTGTGGATGTTGTGGCCAAGGTCGCGGGCAAAAAGATAAACATAAAATATGTTGACGGACCCATCGGCGTACAGTCGCGTAATTTCAGCAATGAGAGGATATACTCCATCGGCTGGAAACCACGGGTTTACCTCGAAGAAGGCATGCGACGTACATATCCCTGGATCGAGAAACAGGTCAAGAACTGAGGTACGTCGTGGGATACCGCAGCACGATCATGGTTCGATTGAAGGGTGGCTTGGGGAATCAGTTCTTTCAGTATGCCATGGGGCGCGCGATGTCGATTCGGCGCAACATGCCGCTGAAACTCGACCTGGATTTCTACCGTACCCAGTCGTTGCGACAATATGAACTTCACAGATTCAACATCGTTGAGCGTTTCCCGTCGGCGCTTGAGGAATTCACACTTTACCCGCCGCAATGGCGTGGGGCTTGGCGGCTTTCACGGCTCACGAAGCGGCTCTTGCCCGGCCTGCGTTTTATCCGCGTGGACGAACCATCCGATGGTTCTCACGCTCTGGTGCTCGAACAGCAAGGCAGTCTCTATCTCGACGGATATTGGCAGAGCGAGAAGTATTTCAATGATGTGGCGGATCAGCTTCGCGGCGAACTTAGTCTGAAGTCTGAGCCCGACGCACGGAACCAGGAAACGATGCAGGCCATTCGCGCCTGCAATGCCGCATGCTCTGGGCGGTCGACGAGGTTGTCCATCT
>CAZISU010000920.1:0-3246 GCA_964541935.1 uncultured Planctomycetaceae bacterium
TGCCCGTCCGCCAAGTTGTGGGCAGCGAGGGCCTTCTCGAAACGCACCCGGTTATGGGCGCCACGTTGCTTGAACCGTGGCGTCACGACTCGGCAAACCTCGAAGAGCGGATTGAAAGCACTTTACAGACAATCCGACGCCGTGCCCTTATTCGCGTGAAAATGGTCGAGGGCGGCTATGTAATCGACGTGGCTGTCTACAAGGAACTCGAAGACCGCGCCAGGCCCGATCACGCCATCGCCGGCAGAGCCTCATTCTCCTTCGTCAGCACGCAAGTCGGCATAGTAGACCCGATTACCGACGAACCCATGGAACTAGGTTGGATTCCGCTCGGCCGCGACGCAGCGTTGGAACAGCGAATTTTGGGCCAAATCACCTCGCGACTAGGCATGGTCCAACCCCAATGCACGACACCCCAACCGCAATGTGCCCCGGCTGGATAGTGCTTTGTCAAGCATAAATAATTCGGGTTGCTTTTGTTAGCGGCGGGGCTGGTCCACGCGGGGACAAGCCCCGCCGCTAACCCGAATTTTCAATTATGACAGAGCACTAGTAGTAACCCGTACCCATCACCCTGAAGCAACCGCCTGAGCAGGCGTGCTACTATCGGCCGCGGACGTGGTCGCATTCTCCTCTGTCGCCATCGGGAACACAGCCGCGCCGGTCTTGGGCTTAGACGGCTTAACAGCAGGCAGCTTGATCGTAAAGGCCGTACCCTTGCCCACCGAACTGTCAACGCGGATGCGTCCATGATGGGCTTCAATAATGTCGCGGCACATCGACAGCCCCAATCCGGTTCCGCCTTTGCCGCTTTCGTCCGGCCCTTTTTTGGTCGTGAAAAAAGAATCGAAAATCTTGGGAAGCTTTTCGGCCGGAATTCCACTGCCATAGTCCCGAATCACCAAATCAATCATGCCCTTTTCTTCCGCCGGCGCAATTCTGATCATCAGCCGACCACCGTTGGGCATCGCCTGGCGGGCATTTATCAAAAGATTCAAAATAACCTGCTGGATCTGATTGCCGTTAACAATCGCTTCAGGAACAGGAAGGAACTTTTTCTCCAACCTGATGCGATACTTATTCATCTCGCGTTCGAGCAGAACAAGCGTTTCTTCTATGAGTTTAATCAGATCGGTCGGCTCCAGACTACTCGAGCGGTTCCGTGCGATACCCAAAACGCTGTTGGTGATTTTCGCGGCCCGATTTCCAGCCGAGAGGATCTTGTCAAAAGCCTTCTCCCGGGTAGCATTATCGCGATGACGCATCCCCAACTTGGCGTAGTTGATGATCGTCATCAGAATATTATTAAATTCGTGGGTGGTGGTGCTCACCAACTCACCCAACGCAGTCATTTTTTGGGCATGCGCTAGTTGCTGCTTGAGAATTTCTATTTGTTGCTCGGGGCTCATATCGTTAGCGCCATCCTTGGCCATTGTTTGACACCTTTCTTTTGGTTGTCTGAATCCCTTGATCGTTAGACTCACGCCCCGACTGCTAGCTTCGCTTACTTGCCGGAATAGCGGTTATCCACCTGCCTTCCCGGGCTTCCGCGTCTTAACCCCCTATAGGCAAAGGGGTTAACCTTGTTTTCTGCTATCGTCGAACTCGTCTGGGCAACTGAAATGCAAGCAGTTATAATCAACACAATTGAATTCGCCGCCAATGGAAGCAGGTGGTTTGGAGGAGCTAGGATGCATGTAGTAGACGCCCTGGAAGATTCGTTGCGTTTGGCCAAGCAGATTGGCTATCGCATACGCCAAGAATGGCTCGGTGGTAACGGTGGAGGCGGATGCGAAATTCGCGGCCAGAAGTGCCTATTCCTCGACCTATCTCTCGGGCCGGACGAACAACTCGATCAGGTTCTCGACACCCTCAAACACGATCCCGCCTTAGCTGACGCCAAAATACCCTCCAAACTCCATCCGCTCTTACCCCTCACAGCCCACGCCCCGCAGCTTACCCCAAACTCTTCGCTCGCTTGCGACGAAAGAACATCGAGCAGCCCCGGCACCGCCGAAACAAGTCTGCGGCACTTCACAACCCAAGGCTGTCGACAACCGAAAAAATCAGCATAGCCGCAAACGCTCAGGGCACACTTCAAAATAGGCAACCTGTAAGGCCGCGCAACGGCCAAATCATCGCTTGCCTTCTGCTTTTCCGATACAACCGTTAATCCCACGGTTTTCGAATCCCTCCAGGCTCGCCACAATGTGCAAGCTGATTCTACCGCTGCTGGAGCAAAACCAGCACGACAAAGACTGTCGCCCATGCTCTGCTTGCTGCGAGGTTCTTCCCATCGCCGAGGGGCATCTCGCCTCGAAAAGCAAGCCGCCCGCAGCGCCCTGCAAGTGGCTCGCCAAGGGCGCGTGTCGCATCCACTCGCAACGCTTCGAACTCTGCCGTCGTTTTCAATGCACCTGGCTGGCCGACCACGCTTGGCAACAATCCTGGAGACCCGACCTGGTGGGCTTACTTTGCCTGCGGGAATGGATCGACGAAAAGGTTCCAGCGGCCATTGTATACGAACTCCGCGACGCCGCGATTGATAGCCCCGAGGCTATCGAAATCCTCGCCGAACTCTGCCGCACGACCGTAAGCGTAACGCTTATCGGCTGTGACGGCTCGCGGCGCCGCCTGGTAGGCACATGGAAGCCGCAAGAGAAACAAGATCTCGTCACCCTCGGCCAGGTTCGCATGAAAACGGCCGCGTAGCCAAAACGCCCCTCCCTACTTCTTTACGTTACCTATCTTAAGGCGTGCCTTTTGTCAAACCGTTGAATTCGACTGTTTGTATTCCGTTTGCAGTCCCGCCCTCCATTCAATCCAATCTTTAATACCTTTGTTTCCTTCTTTCCCTTCTGTAAACCACTTTTCATGCCTCGCCCCTCCCACTGTTCAATCAGCCAACGATCGGCCACAATAGGCAGCATTATTATGCGGGAGTATTTTCCACCCTGAAACAAAGTAAATACCTATTGGTCTTGTTACCGATAGCGACGTAAAAAAATTGTAACCGTTCAGGGATATTCATTTCCCCGTCAACGGTTACAAAATAATTTCGGTTTCTACTATTTATTGGAAAGAAGAGAAAACTCATGAGCTCAACAATTGTTGATATCCAAGGGCGTCAGATTTTGGACAGCCGCGGCAACCCGACCGTCGAGGTAGATGTAACCTTGGCCAACGGCGCTTTCGGCCGCGCCGCCGTTCCCAGCGGAGCCAGCACCGGCGTTCACGAAGCGGTCG
>CAZISU010000921.1:0-3244 GCA_964541935.1 uncultured Planctomycetaceae bacterium
CGCCCGCAAGACTGTTTTGCGTTATCCTGCCGCTGGAACGTTGCTCGAAACGTGTCCACTTACCGCTCGCTTTACATGTCGCTTTTCGGAAAGGACTTGAAGGCCGGGCAAACCGCCACGGCAAATTGCCGGTTACTGATCGGCACCGATCTTTCCGACGACGCGCTGGTCGAACGCTACAAAGAATACGTCAATTCGTCTCCGTCTGGGGATCCTTCGGACTGAACCAGTTTGAGAGGAACGTCTCGAAAACCAGAGCCAGCAGCACCACAAACAGGAAGACTTCCCACAGGCCGCGGCCTTGGCGGAGCCAGTCGAATGTATCGCTAAGATCGTGGGGATTGTCGGCGAAGATGACGGTTTTCGCTCCCAGGCGGGTCTTGAGATCCTCGCGTTCGACCGCGGTCGCCTGGGCCTCGTCAGGGTCGATATTCACAGAGAAGGCAATGCGGCCGAGTTGTGTGGCTTCGAGTGGCTTGACCAGATAGATGCCCGGGTTGTGAGTGTCGGCATAGCGGAAGGTCTGGCCGGTTGGGGGCCGGGTTGGCGTTTTGGGGGCTGTTTTGTCTTGCCCGGGCGGTTGAGTTGTCGATTTAGCTTGCGGTTGCTTGGTTTTCAGGCGGATGGTTTCGCCCGTGGGTGGGACAACTTCCACGCCGATGGGCTGCGTTTGCTTTTCGAACTGTATAACCAAGGGCGAGCCGGCCAACGCTCGATAGCGGCCTTGCTCGGCGCCGGCCAGTTCGAATGTGGTCCGCACCATCATGGGCAGAAAAATCGGACGCAGGGGAAGGTTTGTCCAGCCGGTATGGACGCTTGTGCCCAGCATGAGGAGCTTGCCGTGGCCCAGCGAACGCTCGACGAGAATCGGTTCGCCGTCGTCTAGCCGGGCCAGGACCCGCAGACCGTTGGAGTTAGGTTTCTCGTCACCTTCAGATAAAGGATCAGGACTATTTTTCAGTGCTACGTGTTGATAAACCAGGACCGAGCGGTAAAGTGATGCCGGTTCGAGGAGCGTGCTGAAGGCTGGATACTGCTTGTCGAGCTGCGCGATGTGCCAACTGTCGCGGGGCGTGTCCGCTTGAGCGGCGTCGGCAGCGATGTTTGCCTCGTCGCTGGCCAAGCGAACTTGGGCCAGGGGTGCGGGCAGCAGGCGGTTGCCGGTTTCCAGGTCGATTTGGTTGTATGCTGCGGGGTCGAATTGGTCGCCGGCGATCCAGAAGAGATTGCCGCCGTTTTCCACATAGCGGGCCAGTCGGGCCGCTGCTTCGGATGACGGGGCCGGAAGGTTGACACAGAACACGACTTTATATTGTGAAAGCGGTTCGCTTGGCAGTTCTGCGGCGGTCAAGCTGGTAAGCCGCAGGGCCGAGCCGCCCGAGGGGCCGGTTGCCAAAGCTTGCTCGATATAGAACGTGTCTTCGAGGTAGGCGATCTCGTGTTTTTCGCGTTTGACCACGGCCACGGGTATGCCACGGTCGATGTCGATGGCGAAGCAGCGTCGATCGTCCAACGGGCAGCCGTCTTGGCCGGCCAGTCGCACTTCGCCGCGATGCAGACCGCCGCGTTCGAATGTGAATTGAAAATCGTGCCGCACACGGCCACCGGCGGGGATTTCCAGGGCCGGGCTGGTCGCACGTTTGCTGCCATCACAAAAAAGTTCCAGGTGTCGTTTTTGTGGGATTGTGGACGAGTTGAACAGTTCGGCAGTAGCGGTAATGGGCAATCCGGCCACGGGTACGGTCGCTTCGAGCCGCACGCCCTGTACGGCCACGTTGGGCTTGGGCGCGCGGTTGCAATCGACAACGATGATGGAAATTTCTTTTTCGTCAACGATTGACGGTTTTTCTTTCGCTTCGTTTTTCTCATCCGACTGTTTTTCATCAGCCGCTTGCGGCTTCGCAAGCCCTTCCCAAGACAAGCGTTGCATGTCGGTTATTACATAAATCTGACGGTTGCCGGCCTCGGTGTCGGCCAACAGCTTGCGGGCCTGTTGGAGTGTGATGCCCAGGTCGGCCCGTTCGTAGCTCACGCGGGCAGCGGTAAGAATTTGCCGGGCCCGTTCGTGCGTGCGGTCGAGGCGTCCTTGTTCGGGGAAGGTCGGGCCGCCGGTGAGGAACAGGGCCACCTGGTCGCCGTCTTCGAGTTGATCGAGGATCTGTCGGGCGGCTTTTTGTGCAGTTTCGAAACGGTGCGCCCCCTCGTCAATGGTGCCCATGCTGGCGGAATTATCCAGAACGATTGCCACGACCGACCCGGAGCCGGAGCCCAGCAGCGAGGGCAGACTGGTGAGCGTGGGAGCGGCCAGGCCGATGGCTATCATGATTAGCACGGCCGCGCGGATGAGCATCAGCAGCAGGTCGTGAATTCGCTGTTTGCGTCTGGTTTTCTGCACGCTGATTTGTAAAAACCGCAGCGTGCTGAAGGGTACTTCCTTGGCCTTTTGCCGATTGATCATATGCAGCACGACCGGGATTGCTCCGGCCACGGCGGCGATCATAAATAAGGGCGCAAGGAAGGTCATGGTTGGTTCCGGGCGGAAATGTAGCGTGAGAGCATGAAGTCGTAGGGCGTGGATGTATCGGCCAGCACGTAATCGATTTGCACCTCGGCACAGGCGCGGCGGTAGCCTTCGATAAACTGTTCGACCTGTTGTTTGTAAGTATCGCGGACGTAGGCCGGATCTACCTGCACGCGTTGGCCGGTTTCCATATCGGTGAAAGCGGTGACTTCGTTGAAGGGAAATTCGATCTCAGCCTTGTCCAGTACGTGGAAAAGTATGACCTCGTGGCGACGGTGACGAAAATGGTGCAGGGCACGTATCACATTTTCGGGCTCGTCGTAAAGGTCGCTTATCAACACGATCAGACAGCGGCGTTTGAAACGGTTGGCCAGGCGGTGCAGGGTTTCGGCCACGTCGGTTTTATTGCCGGGCGCGAGGCTTTCGAGCTGCCGCATCATCTCGTTGAAGTGTCGCGGCGAACTGCGGGCGGGCATGTCCAGGTGGATCTCGGTGTCGAAGGTGGTTAAGCCCACGGAGTCTTGCTGGCGAGTCATAAGGTAGGAGAGGATGGCCGTCAGGTACGACGCATATTGCAGCTTGGTAATACTTTTCGGGCCGCCGTGGCGGTAGCCCATCGAGTTGCTGAGGTCCAACAGGATGTACGCCCGCAGGTTGGTCTCCTGCTCGTACTGCTTGATGTAGTAGCGGTCGGTCCGCCCGTAGGCGACCCAATCGAGGTGC
>CAZISU010000922.1:0-1524 GCA_964541935.1 uncultured Planctomycetaceae bacterium
CGTCTCGCCCCATCTCTAAGACTTCAAAAGGATGGCGCATGTCGACCGATTGGGTCTGCCCCGCTTCGATCGAGTTTATACGAGCGCCTGCCATGGGCAACTTGTCGTTAACCTTCTCATCGTTGCCGGCCAACAACAAGACGTCGAAGGCACTAGCTATCGCCTGATCGCTGCCGTTTCGGAACCAGATGCGATAACGAGGCCCAAGCTTCTCCTGCGGATGGCCCGCATCAACGAATCTAATGGCTAAGAGTTGTAGATCATATTCGGCTGCCGGAACTTGCACTGGCTCGACGTCGACCCACGTGCCGCTGGCTACGACCGGCAACGGTTTCCACACGGGCACCTGCCACCATACCCAGCCGGGACATGCCTGATAAACCCACGGCCGGCAGTAAACCGGACGAGGATCCCACACCGGCCCGCATCGATAGTGCCAGCTCCAGTCAACCCAGGGTGACCAGTGCGGACAGCGGTAATGGCGGGAATCGGGATACGAGTAGAAGGCCGCGTAATACGAAGGCCAATAGGAGTGGAAGCGAAAGTGACTTTTGCCATAGAACGGACTTACGCGGCCGCGGTGATAGCTCCGTCCATGGTGCGAGGCGTGTCCCACGCTATATGGTCGCGTTGAGCGAGTTGCAAAAACATTGTGTTTATGCAGCCCCATACGTCGCGCAACATCGCCATGGTGACGCATCTTGTACTGCGAGTCCAAGTTGATTCGTCTGGCCACCGACCCGGTAGTGACATGCTTGAATCGATCGCTGCCACGGGCATGACCGGACGCTACTGGCGAGCGACTGTGACCGTTGAGTGGACCTCCGCCCTTGCCGGAAGGGCCGATCCGTCGGATGGTGATCTTCGCAGGACGCGTATCACGCGATGATCTCTTCGACTTTTGATCTGATGCGAATATGCTACGACCGTGTTTGGGACGATCACCTCCGCTGCGTCGGGATGTGCTACTGGCGCTTGGTCTTCGAACGTCCATCGACCTGAAGCGATCTGGCGAAGATTCGCTGCGTCGCGGCGAGTTTGAGCGTTTGACGAAGGTGTTGCTGAGCGAGGCTTTTGGTGTGATTTTCTTCGAACTCGCCTGCCTGCTGCGGTCTCTGGATCGCACCTTGCTCGAAGTGTTGCTTTTTGAAATGTGCCGGCTCGGAATCTTCTCGGCGGAATCTTTTCGGTCCGAACGACGGTGACTCGAACGGTCTTGTTGCGAGTGGCGACTGTGTAATTTTGCACGGATCGAATCCAGGCTTTGTGAAGTATGTCGCTTGGAAGTACTCGGCTGATGCCGTATGCGACTCGAATCCTGTTTAGAGGATTCACGAGTTTTTACTTTGATAGGGTTACGGGCAACGGACTTCTCGACAGTGTGGTGATCTATCCGAGGAGGAGTACTCTTTAACGACGATGCTCGTGGTGACGGCTGCGGTGATGGCGACACACGGTTTGAGGAACGGGTCGGCTTGTGAATCCGCACAGGTGGTTTGGACGGGGACTTAGAACGTGTGGACG
>CAZISU010000922.1:1624-3242 GCA_964541935.1 uncultured Planctomycetaceae bacterium
CAGGTGGTTTGGACGGGGACTTAGAACGTGTGGACGGGCGCGGTGAGGGCGACACGCGGCTTGACGAACGAGTCGGCTTTTGGATCCGCACTGGTGGTCGGGATGGGGACTTTGAACGTGTGGAATGCTGCGCCGAGGAACGCGATCGCGACTTGTTCGATCTGGATGAATGCGGGGCATTTGAGCGAACCGACGATTTATCATGGGACGAGCGTTCGCGAGCTTGAGCCGCAACTGGCAATGGTATCCAAATCGCCGCACAGAGCAAACCAACCAAAAAGTTTCGTAAGATTGGGCAACCCATTCGAGGGTCGGTGGGTGGACTACTCATGGTTCTTTTCCTTTTATTGAGTTGGCATGCTTACTGAAAATAGTTTCTGTTCGCACGTATTAGCGAAGGCTGCGCCAACCAACTTCATACCATCGTACCAATTAAATCGACTATCGCTAACACGTTATGCTGCATGAACTTGCATTACCTGTTTGCTAATATCCCGTCCAGTCGGTCATCTTCGCGAGTGGCTTTACGGGTGTGTCTTAATCGCGACAAAGGTGTCAAAGTGACGACATGCCGCTAGCATCCCGACGAATGATTCCAGAATGGAAAGCACAGGCATGGTCACCCCGCTTTTGCAGTCTTAGTTGAAGTGGTAGACTTGCTCATGCCGACACCTCCGGTAGGCTTGGTGGCTGTTTCCCGAACCAATTACACTGCCAGATGTCATAGCGGGTGTCAGCAGAAAGAACAACCGCGAAACCTGAGAGATCACAAGTCCTTACAGCATAACAACTTATTCCATTCAGGATGGGTGGCCGAGTGGTCGAAGGCGGCAGTCTTGAAAACGAAAGCGGGCAAATGATATATGCCTCAAACCACTAGTTTTATAGGGGTTTGCGAGCTTTTCAGATTCTAAGAAAACCCTTATAAACCGTCGCTAACGGGGGATACCGGGTGTCATGACACCCAGGGTAAAGCGGCAGTGTTGTAGACTGCCAGATGGCAAAAAGCTTCTAAAAAATAGCGACAATGGGGGAGACTCAGGTGTCATGACACCCGCGCAGCACCGCGCATAAAAAACCCGACCACATCTACGAGACGTGACCGGGTAAGCTTACGTGAACGCAAGGGTATAGCTTACTATTCCCCCGCTTGCAAATTAGCGCATGAAAAAACCCGGCAGACCGTGGCCCAATCTGCCGGGCTCACAAAGGAACATAGGGATATAGCTTACTATTCTAGGCGTGCAAGCAGCGCACAAAAAAACCCCGACGACCGAAGCCGCCGGGTTTTATCTTCAGTCGCCAAATTGTGAACGCTTCTCGTTTTGCTACCACCAGGGGGTGTTGACGGATTGGCGATTGCGCCCCTAAACTACGGTTTGTTTACCTGAATACTAGGAATCGTGAAGTAGAGGTATTGCACGGTGTTGAGAATGCGAGGGATCCTGAGGGGTGAAGACAAACCGATGGCTGTCCAGGTTCTAATGAACACCAAAGTAGAACTCGGTAAGACACCGGACCGGTCTGGTGAGATCATCGTCCCGCTCGGTACGCGCCTCATCGCCGGCGAGAAGTTTCTGCTGGTGATTGTCGACGCCAAGAAATTCAGCCTTGGCCT
>CAZISU010000923.1:0-3238 GCA_964541935.1 uncultured Planctomycetaceae bacterium
GAGCCGGCTCCATCCACCGTGACCGTGCCCGTCGAGCCGGTGTTTGCGATTTGGCATTCTAGGCTGCTAACAGTTCCTCCGTTGGTGATATTCAGCGTACCGCTGCCAGCGACGCCGACATAGAGCAAGGAACTGTTCGTCCATGTCGAGCCAGTCCCATCCACGGTGACAACTCCCGTCGAGTTGGATTCGGAGCCGATGGTGCAGATGTTATTGCTTGCCATGCCACCATTGGTGACGTTCAACGTACCACTGCTTCGTTCGCCGACGTAGATGTCGCCACGGTTCGTCCATGTCGATCCGGCACCATCCACCGTGACCGCGCCCAGCAAATTTGATCTGTAGCCGATGGAGCAATCGTCATTGCTAACAGCTCCGCCGCTTGTGATATTCAACGTGCCGCTGCCGACAGAGAGGTAGTTACTGTTCGTCCACGTCGAGCCCATGCCATTCACAGTGACCACGCCTATCGAGTCATATTCGTAGCCGATGGAGCCACTGCGGTTGCTGACCGCTCCTCCGTTGGTGATATACAGCGTGCCGCTACCACGCTTTCCAACGTAAAGGTCGTACTTGTTCGTCCATATCGAATCGACACCATCCACTGTAACCGAGCCAGCCAAGCCGGATTTGTAGCAGATGTAAGCATAGCGGCTGCTGACCGCTCCACCGTCGAGGATATACAGCCAGCCGCTACTATTTTCGCCGACGTAGGCGTACGTGCCCAGTGTCCAGGTGGTTGGGTCGGTGGGATCCATATCGCCGTACGTCACAATCCCGGCGTGGGCCGACTGGGCGAAATAGAGCAGGCACAAGTAGGCAATAAGGATAAGCAATGAACGAGCGGGGGCGTAGCCCGCGATATGATGTGCCGATGTTCTGAGCATAACAACCCTTCACAAGTAACTTTCTCTGGCTACGAGAATGCCATAAAATCATACTTAGGTTGTTGATTATAAAACGGGTAGATGCATGGAACAAGACTCTGGGAGGGTATTAATGAGAAAATCGGTGTTTTTTTTGGGGGTGTCACTTATCGGAACGAGAATTTACGGAACAGCCGCTCGCGAATCCGTCGTAAGCGGCTGGGCTGACAAAATCAGTGTGTGCAATCGAATTTCAACGGGACGGTTAGCCGCTTCGCGTGTGAACGGGCATAGTGGAATGCGGGGACAAGCCCCGCCGCTAACTTGCCACGCGGGGACAAGTCACGGCGATAGCTTTTTTGTTACGGCTTGCGGATCTCTTTCTTTTTATAGGAAGCATACGCCGCCTCGGCCAACTTCATAATCCGCAGCGCATTCTTACCGCTGTTGATTTTCGGTTGCTTCTTCGCAAGGATGCAGTCGGCGAAGTATTGGCATTCGGCCGTGTAGGGGTTTATCTTCGCAAACGGCACGCGGGCGAATTTTCGCGCGGCGTCTTTGTCTTGCGAGGCGTCGTAGCCGGCGTCGCCCAGGCCGAAGATGCCTTCTACTTTACCGCCCGTGCTTTGGCCGATTGTGCCTTCGGTGAGGATCGAGCCTTGCGAGCCGTAGACTTCCAGACGCGTGCGGCTGGCTTCGTCGGGGATGCAGAAGAAGCAATCCACGCTGGCTTGGGCTCCCGATTTAAACTCCAAGAGCGTGGTCGAGGCATCTTCCGAACGATAGTCTTGCACCAGGCGGCCGGTCATGGCGGCGATCTTGCGGATCGGGCCGCCAAAATACTCTAGCAGGTCGTAGAGGTGCGTGGCCATGTCCATCAGGGCACCACCGCCGCCCGTGCGCGGGTCTTGCCGCCAGGCGCCTTCGATCTTGGGGTACCAGCAGGAGAGCTGGGCCCGCATATAGACGATCTTGCCCAAGCGACCGTCGTCGATGATCTGCTTGATCTGCTGGTGGGCGCCGTGGAACTTCATCATGTAGCCTTCCTGCAGGAAGACCTTGTTCTGGCGACAGACCTCGACGGCCGCTTCGGCCTGCTTGAGCTTGAGCGTGAGCGGCTTTTCGCAGAGGATATGCTTGCCGGCCTGGGCGGCCATTTTGATCTGCTTGGCGTGCAGGTTGACCGGCGAGGCGATATACACGGCCTCGACATCCGGATCGGCCAGCAAGTCCGCCTCGCTCTCATAGGCCTTGGCCTTGAACTCGCGGGCGATTTTATCGACGCCCACCGGATCCATAACCGCCACCAGCCGGCAGTTCTTGGCCTTCAACATGCCGGGTATGGTTTTGCGATAGGCAATTCCACCGGCCCCGATTACGCCGAAATTTACTTTATCCGCCATTTGATTTCATCTCCGTTTAGCTATACGCCTTGATAACCTTGACCAACGCCGCGGCGATCTGCTGCATGTCTTCCTCCGTGAACGTGGGGAAGGCGAAGCAGGTGAACGTGTGCGACTCGTGCCACTTGGCGTTGGGTACGTCGACCTTCGATATATCGACACTTTCCGCGTCCGTGTACTCCTTCGATTTGAAGGGGAAGCCCGAGTCGCCAAAACCGTGCTGGTCGGTGAAGGCGCCTTCGGTGTGGCATTGCGGCCAAAAGACTTTCCAGCAGGGGGCGCCTTCGGCACCGGCCGCCTCGACGAACTGGGCAATATCGCAGTTCATGTTCTCGATGTCCAGCGAAAACGCACACACGAACCAACCGTTCTGACGCTCTTCAGTGTCGATGGGCATGTATTTCACCTGCGGCAACTCGCCCAGGGCATCCATCAGGATATGGGCGTTTCGCTTGCGGGCCGGCAAATTCCACGTGTCCATGCGATCAAGCTCGGCCAGGCCGATGGCCGATTGCATCTCGGTCATGCGATAGTTCCAGCCCACGCGGTTGTGGACGTACGAGAGCTTTTGCTCGAGTGCCAGCAGATTGAGCCGTTCTTTGACATTGTAGCCGTGGTCGCGAAAACTGCGGGCTTCCCAGGCGACATCTTCGTCGTCGGTGGTCATCATGCCGCCTTCGCCGCCGGTGGTGAAGGTCTTGTTCTGGCAAAAGCTGCAAGCGGCCGCGTCTCCGATGGTGCCCGTCTTGCGGCCCTTGTAATAACCGCCAAAGGCCTCGGCGTTGTCTTCGATGACCTTGAGGTTGTGCTTCTTGGCCAGCGCCATCAAGGGGTCCATATCGCACACGTTGCCATAGAGGTGTACGGGAATAATAGCCTTGGTGCGCGGCGTTATCAGCTTCTCGACACTTTCTAGGTTGATGCAGTGGTCGTCGAGATTAACGTCGGCAAAACGCGGTATGGCCCCGG
>CAZISU010000924.1:0-3236 GCA_964541935.1 uncultured Planctomycetaceae bacterium
CTGGTTGCACGACTACCTGCTCAATCCCACGCAAATCCGCCCGGCGGCCGTTTTGCGCATGCCCAAATACAACATGTCGGCGGCCGAGGCCGGAAAACTGGTCGATTATTTCGCCGCCAAGTCGAACGTAGCCTACCCCTACACGCCCGCCGCGGAAGGACGCCTGGCAAACGACCTGCTCGATAAAGAAAAGAAACGTCCCCACAGGCTCGACAACGCCATACGGATTGTGTCCGACCGAAAAACCTACTGTGCCAAGTGCCATCTGGTGGGCGACTTCAACCCCGGCGGAGAAACCAAAACCATTTTGGCACCCAACCTCGACGAGGTCGGCCGCCGCATCCGCGCGGAATACGTCCGCCGCTGGCTGGCCAATCCCAAAGCGGCCGTGCCATACACGGGCATGCCTGTCAACTTCCCGCCCGCAGGCGATCCGCTGGGCCAGGATCTGTTCAAAGGCAGCAGCCTCGAACAACTCGAAGCCGTCACAGACCTGCTCTTAAATTACGAGCGGCAAATGTCGCAGAAGACCTCGGTGCAGAAGATGGTTGTGGAAACGGAAAAGGAGGAGGTACGTAAAAAGGCTGATGCCGAAAAAAAGGCAGCGGCTACAAAGAAAAAATAGCAGACAGCAATATCGAAACATAAACACAAACCGTGATGGTGCCCGAGCTTTCGACATTTAATCATTCCTATTTCTTTCCTCATTCTGGCTTCCTAATTCGACATTCCCCCCAACCCCCTGATATAATACAATCAAGGCACACCCGATACTCATAGGAGTCCATCCAGATGGCCACAAGATTCAATCGACGAGATTTTGCTAAAAAAACACTGGTCGCGGCGGGCGCCGCCACGACCGGATTTTACGTTCCCGCGGTACTCAAGGCGGCCGGCAGCGGCGACTGGGACGATCTGACGGGACGCTTCGTTGTCGAAGGCGCGCCTGCCGAGCCCGATAAGCTCAAGGTCGACAAAGACGTCGATTGCTGTGGGAAGTTCGACATCCGCGACGAGTCGCTGGCCATCGGCAAGGATGGCGGCCTGGCAAACGTCTACGTTTATCTGCGCACCAAAACTCGCGAAAAGGTCAAGATCTGTCCCGAGTTGGCCGCAGGCGCTTCGAAGCAGGTATTGCTCGACAACCGCGATTGCATTTTCAAGCCCCACTGCATGTCGATCTGGACCGACAAGCAAGAACTATCGATTGTCAACTCCGACCCCGTCGCTCAAAACGTGGCCTTTTCGCCCCTGGGCGGCAAACCGGCCAACATCGTGCTGCCGGCCCCGCCCGATGCGGCCTCGAAGGCTACCTGGACGTTCAAGAAGAAGCAACGCCTGCCGGTAACGATCGCCTGCAACTACCACCCCTGGGAAATCGCCTACATCCTGCCGCTCGACCACCCCTACTGCGCGATCTCCAAAGCCGACGGAACATTCTCTATCCCCAAGCTGCCCGTCGGAGAAAAACTGGAGTTCCAAGTCTGGCAGGAACGTATCGGATACCTGGGCACCGACAACTGGAAACGTGGCCGCATCAAAATTAAAATCAAACCCGGCACCAATGACCTGGGTACAATCAAATTGCCGCTCGATAAATTCCCCAAGAAGTAAAAGTAGAGTGCTGCCGGCGGAAACGCATCATACCAATTGTCGTTTGATCCTGTCGCTAATCCTTCGCCCGTCCGAGCGTGCGGCATTCGCTCACCGGGATGCGCATGTCCATGGCTGTGCCGGTTTCGCGGTGGTCGAGATACTCGCCGCCGCCGCCGGCTACGCGGCCCAGCGCGAAGGCCATGAACGGTAGGTCCAGGGCTCGTTCGACCGAGATTTTTTTGTCGACCAGTCGGGGCCAGGCGATACCCATCAGCACGCAGGAAATGGCGGCGTCGACGTTTACGGCGTGGACCTTGTTGGTGGCCTGTTTGTTGAAGAGCGCTTGGGCTAGGCGGTGGTAGAAGTCGAGGAAGACGTTGTAGAGCCCCTGTTCTTCGAGGTACGAGCTGACGACTCGTTCGCGCGGGTCGTAGTTGACAGTTTCCTGGTTGAAAACGGGATGCCCCAGGCAGGGGACCATGGTGTAGTCGATACCGGCTTCCTTGGCGGCGGCCTTGTTTTTCTTGAATTTCACAACGAACTTTTCGGCCAAATCATCCAGGTCGACGCCGTGGTTCGGATCGTAGGGGTCGACCAGATCGGAGTCGGCGAAGACATCGATCAGCAGCTTGGCAGCTTTTTTGCCGTTGCCGCCGTGAACCTCTCCGATCGTGCCCAAGGTAGCCATCATGGCCGTGTTGGGTCCGTTGCCGGCCGAGGCCGAGAGCTTTGCGCCTTGCGCCGAGATCGTGCCCGGCCCGTTGGTCAAAGCGGCGATCAGGCACATTTCCACCAGCCGCGATTCGAACTCGCGTCGCACCGGCTGCCCCAGCCAGTAGAGCAGCATGGCGTCGACGAAGGATCCCTTTTTCATGAGGTTCAAAAGCGAATGGCCATAGATACGCGGCGTGGCGCCGTCGTTGCTCGAGGCGTGCGAGGCGTTGCGCATCGTCTGACGCGAGGGCGTGCGTCCCAGGCCGGAATGGATATACTTTTTGATGAGCGAACCGTAGGGCTCGATGATCGTGTCGACGTGCGGCACCAGATCGCTGGGCAGCTTGCGGGTGAAGGAGTTCAGCCCCACCACCCAGGGCTTGAGCGTCAGCGGGCTCTTGGGCATCGTGTCGCGTTCCCACTCCATGGACGACATCAGCGTGGTTGCGGCCGGAACCAGATCGTGCAGGGTGTTGACGCGCAGCCCCTTACGGGTGCTGGCCAGCATCATGCCAAATTCTTTTTGATCTTCGGGGTCGAAAACCGGCAGGCCGAAATATTCGTCGAAGAGCGCCATTTTTGCCGAGGCCGAGGTGTTACTGCCGTCGACAACCGCGCCGGCATGGCCCAAGGCGATGTCGGTGCCTTCGGCAAACGAGCCGGCCACATACACGAGCAGGGGTTTCTGAAAATCCTCGTCGCGGGCCATGGCCAGGGCCTCTTGTTCGTAAACCCCGCCGGGCTCGACGTAGAGCACGATCATGCGCGTGCGAGGGTCGTTCTCGGCCAGCCGTAACAGCTCTTTGAGCGGGGTGAGGATGAGGGTGTCCTTACCCGTGGCAATGCCGTAGGAAACGCCCATACCGGCCGACTGCATGTAGCTGGCGATGGTGTTGACCATATTGCCCGAGTTGGAAATGATGCAG
>CAZISU010000925.1:0-3234 GCA_964541935.1 uncultured Planctomycetaceae bacterium
GCGAGGATACCTTCTTCCTTTGGTTGCGGCCGAGCGAAGCGAGGCCGCGCTGGGAGGTAGTCGTTAAAGTTTAACTGCTCATTACTTTCGGGGCGAGACGTAAAGTCTCGCCCCGTTTTTCGTTTAGGCTTGCCGCCGACCTCGCAATTAGTCCGATTCTATCGGTCGATCCTTTTTCGTTCTGGCGCCGTCTTCTGGCGATCGGATTAGTCGAACCGATTACCGCAGTGGGGGGCTAGCGAATCGCAGCCAGAGGGCGTGTTTTTTGCATATCGCGTGGCTGTTTCTGACGATGGCTTTATCTGGCAGGGAATATCAATCATTTTTTAGACATGGAAAGGAGTATGCTAAAATGCGATCACTCCATGCAGTCACGATGACTTTTTTAGTTGTCGCCTCTACGGTAAGTGTAACGTTTGCGCAGTTCGGACTGTGCGGCGCGCCAGACCTTGTGCGGATCCCTAAGCCGCAGCAGAAATTGTTGCCGCAATATACTTATGGCAACCAGCACGGCTATGCTAACCAACAGGCAATACCGGTTCAGCCCCAATACCAACCGGTGCCCGTAGGTTATCAGCAGCCCGTTGCTTATCAGCAGCAGCCCGTTGCTTACCAGCAGCAACCCGTCGTTTACCAGCAGCAGCCCATTGTTTATCAGCAGGCCGCGCCCACTTACGTTATGCCCAATGGCGTTTATGCCGCGCCGGCGAACACCGGTCTCGTACAACCGGCTCCCGCCGCACCTCGGCCCAAGGGACAAAAGGCCCCCGCGAAGAAGGCTGCCCCATCCAGCCCGAACACAGTCAGCAAGATGCTACGCGAAAATTCTGGCGTCGCGCCGATTGCCTCGGGCCAAGCAACTAGCGAAGGTCTCTTCATGGGCCGAGGGTCTTGCGCGGACGATTGCTACACGGGTCAGGACGGTTCCTACCCTAGCATGGGCCAAGGCTACTGCTGCCCTTGGTACGCCTCGATTACCGGTCTAATGATGGGCCGCAATCAAGCCAACGGCATTTGGACGACCTACGAAACGGCCGACGCGACCAACCAGATGATGAAGTCGAACTTTGACGTCGAGTGGAAAGGCGGCGCCGAGATCCGCTTCGGACGGCGTTTCTGCTGCGATACTTGGGCCTTGGAGTTTGTTTACTGGACGCTTGATCCATTCCAAGGCATGCAAACCGCATCGGTGCCCGGCGGAACCGTGAGTTCGACACTCGAGGTCGCGGAAGTCGAATTTGTGGGCAACGGTGTTACCCGAAACGCGGCCGCGATTTTCAATAACTCGTCGGAACAGCGTCTGTGGCGATCCGATGAAATCCACAACTTCGAGCTCAACCTGCTGCGTGGCAACTTCAACCGCTGCAACGAAATATGTTGGCCCTGGGACACCCAATGGTCCATGGGCTTCAGGTATCTTCGCTTCCGCGACCGCTTGATTTACGGCGGCGTCATGCAAAACAACACCTGGGGAGATGTTGGAGGCATTAACGAAGCGTATCTCAACGATCACGTGAAGAATAACATCTACGCTTTCCAGTTCGGATTAGAAACTCGGGCTCCACGCTGGAATAACTTCCAGTTGTTCCTCAGTCCGAAAATCGCTATCGGTTGCAACCACATCGAGAACGAGTATCAACTCTTGCGAGGAGACGGCGTGGTCGGCCAGCCCACGGTCGCCAGCGGCGTGGTCGGGTCGTTCCCCGTTACGTCATCCAAAGATGTCTTCTCGCTGATAACGCAGATTGATATCGGGGTAGAATGGAATTTCACCTGCAATTGGTCGGCCCGTCTCGGCTATAGATTGATGATGGCCACGGGCATGGGCCTAGCCGACAACCAGATTCCTTTCTATATCGTCGACATCCCCGAGATCCAAGATATCGACCACAATGCCGAGTTGATTCTGCACGGCGGCTTCGCGGGCATCACGTACAACTTCTGATCGCCACGCGAGACAAGTTGCAGAAAAGCATATTACCCTCCCAGAAACCGCGTGTCGCGCGAGTGCGACGCGCGGTTTTCTTATGCATTGACTCGCCGGTGGACAAACCGCTAGAATTGCGTATACGTTTTGGTCGAAGCGTTCCCCCGTCAAACGCCCCCCCACCACAAGGTGATGCGCATGCGAAGACACACGCCAACGCTCGTCGCGGTTCTACTCTGTGCAATTCTCCCGCTCGCCGCCGACGCGGCCGGATACCGCACGTTTGTCAGCGGTCGCGGCGACGACGCCAAGGAAAAAATCCCGCTGGTCGTCGTCAAGGGCACGCCCTACGAGATGGGCCACGCCTTCGGGAAACTCATGGGAAAGGAATCCCGGCAGTTGCTGATGGGCTTTTTACAAGCCGCGCAGGGTAGCGAATACAAGGCCTTCACCAAAGAAAAGGACAAGCCGTCCAAGCCGTTACGCTATACGAATGACGTGCTGGACGCCGCCTGGAAGGCGACCGCGCCGCACATCCACGAGCGTTTCAAGCAGCAGATGCGCGGGCTGGCCGACGGGGCGGAAATCCCTTTGGCAACCTTGCGACGCGTCTACATGATCCCCGTCGTCTCGGATTTCTCCTGTAGCGGCGCGGCCCTCTGGGGCAAGGCCACTAAGAATGGTCACCTCTACCAGTTTCGCAACCTCGACTACACCATCGACGCCGGACTGCAAAACTTTCCAGTAATCGTCGTCTCGCTGCCCGACGAGGGTATCCCGCATGTGAGCGTGACCTTTGCCGGTTTTCTAGGCGTAAACACGGGTATGAACGCCGCCGGCACGGTACTAACCGAGATGGGCGACTCGCCGGCCAAGGACTATCCGTACGATCTTGACGGGGCCCCGTTCTTTACCCTCTTCAGCGACCTCTTGCACGACGCCCATTCGCTCGACCAAGCTCTCGATATTATTAAGAACACAAAGCGGATTAAGAAGTACCACTACATCATCGCCAACGGGAAGGACTTGGCGGGCGTAAAAATCAAAGCCCACGCCCCCGAACTGCTCATCTGGCGAGACAACGACAAAAACGACGAGGTGGCCCCGCGCGTGTTCGAAAACATCGTCTACAACGCCGAATCCCGCGACCCGGCGGCCGTACGGCACATCAAGGCCAACTACGGAAAATACGATTCGCAAAGCGTTATCGACCTAACCCGCTCTGTCCCCATCCGCGGTGGCAACCTCATGGCGGTGGTCTACGACGCCACGGACCTGCGGCTTTGGGTATCCTACGCCAAGGGAGA
>CAZISU010000926.1:0-3234 GCA_964541935.1 uncultured Planctomycetaceae bacterium
CTGCCTTCGCTCAGAGCTGCAGCCAGGATATCCTTCTGTACCAACAGACTTGTGTAGCGACCATCGAATTCAACTGAATCGACACGAACGTCGGTGCCACCAGGAGCAATGGAGTGAATCGACATTGCCTTGCTGGGTTCGATGGGCAGGAAAGTCTCGCCAACTTGCATGATGGCATCGCCAATCGCAATTGGGTTACCGGCAAGAATAGCGCCAGCTATCTCTTGATCCGGATCCAGGACAGTCACCCGATAGCGAATCAGAGCGTCCGATCCACCGAGGGTCGAAAAATGGTCAAGGAATGTGCCTTGGAAGGTGATTCCAAAGTTGCCTTCCGTGTCGGTTAAAGTTATGACATTAACGCCTTCAGCTGGCGGCATGTCGCCCGTTGAACTGTATTCGAACATGTCGAATCGCTTGTCACCCGAGTCAATAAAGCCGTTTGTGTCGATCAATTTAGCCAGCGAAATTGTTTCTGCATTCACAGGCGAGCAAAACGCTACCGCTAAAAGAGTCAAAACTACTAGTGAAAGTCTCATGTGCATCTCCCCAGAGTAAAAATAAAATGTCTTATTAGTAGGGCTTAAAAGTTAATTCTAAGTGTCTCAAAAACCTTTGTCACCTATAACACAGCCCTTAGAATACCAGAACATCCAGAAAAGTCCAGCTTTTATTGCCGGTGTTGCCAAAAAACTGAAAAATCATTTTTCCCTATAAAACACGTCGTAAATCGCCTGCAACGTTCTCTCATACTGCGCATCCTACTCATGTCTCAAAGGCCACCTATGCTGGTATCTCTCACCGTCATTAGTACTGACATGCATTGAAAACCATCGTGAGTAATGTGCCATTAAACATAACTCTTTTCCCCATCCATCATCTGACTTGCGTCACTCCAACAATCTAACCACCCTCCACAACCTCAGATATAAAGGCGACTTACACTCTCCTCACGCATCCCGAATTCAACGTAAAGTATACTGCTAGGACACTTTCGTTTCTTACTTAGAGCTTCCGGCGAATTACAACCTGACGCTTGGTGTTTACCTCATCGACATAATCGCTAAGGTCTGTCCACGGCCTCAGGCAGGAATCTTGATAAACTCCACAGGCCGCCACATAGGTGCTTTGATGATCGCTCCCCAAGCTCATGCGGCGAATTTTTATTTCGGGGTCGGTCAGAAATATCGAGTCAACCACCCACAAGGAGTAGCCTTTTTCACACGTTTTGAACTCGAACCGGCGAGACAACCGTATTCCGCTTTCCGTCAGACCCGTGATTAGACGCCGCTGCAGAAGCCGTCGAACCAGCCCTCGGCACCAGCGACCAATGGTAACCATGCCAGTGTGAAAGACGGCCTGCTTCAGCGGGTTGAGTGTTTCGTGGTGGGTCCAGTGCAAGGGCCCGCTCACGCTCAGCGATTCAATATCTTGCTCACCAAGTTCTTGATACTCGACCTCTCGCCCGTGGTCGTGCAACTGCGAGACGGCGATTCGCCCGTCGCTGGTCTCCACAATCAGCCCGGCGTCGCTGCTGTTTTCCCCCGAAGCACTAAAATGCTTAAACACTCCACCGCGGGCAGTTGAAACCACAGTCTGCTCATCGCCCCCGCGACGCACGAGAATGCCGGCCCCCGGAAAATGCCGGCTGCGGCTGCCACCCTCGTCTTCTTCAGGCATCGTCTTGGCCGCTCTTTGCGGCGCCCAATCTCGGTAGGCCTCGAACAGGTTACCCAAGCGGTGCGCAAACAGCCGATCGTCGTCGAAATGGGCCAGCGTGCCGTCGGCTATGCTCGTAAGAAATCCGTCGGCCAAATCGGCGGCGTTTGCATTGTCGCCAACCAGCAACTCCATCCCATGCGGATAGAAGTGGTACGTGCCACGGCTGCCGTACTCGCCGCCGTAGCTGCCGTCGGGGTGCAGGAACTCGCGTGCAAAGCCCACGGCTCGGCGCAACGGCTCGTCGAGCCCGCTGTTCCCCGTGTCGCGGAGAATTTTTGCCAACGAGTCGATCGTCACGGTCTGGTAGCCCGCATCGGCGCCCCCGTATTCATCGAACCAGCCCTCGTCGTGTTGCCAGTCGAGCACGGTGGAGATTTTGTCTTCGGCCGCCGTGCGATACTTGTCCAGACCCGAAATCTTGGCCACCCGCAACAGCCCCAAGGCAGCCAGAGCGTGATGGTTGGCCAGCCGCCCCGACTCGTCATTGGCAATAATCCAATCGGCCCGCCGTCTGAACCACGCCAGTATTTCGGCGTCTTCCAGCCCCAACAGTTGATAGGCCCCCGTCGCGGCTTGTAATGAAAACACGGCCGCCCCCAGCGCCCGCTCGAAGGGATAGTAGTCGTCACACGATCCATCCGCATGCGAGCTTCGAGCCGCGTAGCGAATTGCCGCCACGGCCAACTCTCGCACCCGTTGACTCTGAAACCACCGGTTGCCGGGCATATCCACCGTAAACGCCAACCCCAACCCCAACGCGCCTTCCTGGTACATCTCCGAAGGGAAAGCGGCCGTGCAGTAATGCCAGAACTGGCGGTCCAAACACCCATAGGTCGCGTGATACGGATTGCGGTCAATCGCCCCCAAAAGCCGCGGCACGCCGGCCAAAGCATTGCCGGCGTAGTGCAACCGCATGGCCGCGTCGCGATTGCAGGTAGTCCCGGGACTATCCGCAATGACCGTTTCGGGTATTGTTTCATACTCGGGCAACGGGTTACTGGCAATCGCTGCCTTTTCTCCACTCGGCACGGGTGTAACCACACAAGTACCGGGCACAAAGAATCCGCTATCGAGCGTGTCGAGCGTTGGACAGGAGTTTCTTGCCATTGGAATTTTCCTGTTTTGTAGGGATTGTTGGTTGCCTGGCTTGTGACGAAAGACTTGAGATTTGAATGGCACGGGTAAATTAATTTTGTTTAATACTAACCACCTCACATCTCTCACCTCCGATGATGCGCCACAATCACCTCCGCCAGCAGCCCCAACATCCCAGTCATAAACCCGGCCGTAAACAGCACGATATCCGATTCCTGCATACTTCCGGTCAAGGAAAAGCTCAGCGCCGTTTTGCCGACGCCCAAAAGCATCATCAAGCCCGACAGCGGCATGAATACCTTTAAGGGCCGGAAATACAAGACCATACGCAGGACCGTGCTCAGGTACGAGAACGTATCCTTGATGGGGTGAAACTTGCTCTTGCCGATCCGCGGCCGATACGGCGTGGGCACGTAT
>CAZISU010000927.1:0-3230 GCA_964541935.1 uncultured Planctomycetaceae bacterium
GACGCCTTGCCGGATTGCTGCAAAAAGTGCGAATATCTCTTCGCATGTAACGGCGCTTGCCCTAAAGACCGCTTCGCATACGGCCCCAACGGATCGAGGGGGTTGAATTATCTCTGCGAAGGCTTCAAAATGTTCTTTAGTCACGTCGATCCTTATGTAAAAGCCATGGCCGCCGAACTCGATGCCGGTCGGCCCGCAGCCGGCATAATGCAGCAGTTGCGTGCCCGCCGGCAGCAGGCTGCCGAAGAATCTCTGTCCGGTGGTCAAAATCCAAGACGCAATTCGCCGTGCCCTTGTGGCTCGGGCAAGAAATATAAAAACTGTTGCATGAGGCGTTAAGCACATGTCAGAAAACATCTCACGTCGTCGAGTTCTTCAAGCCGGACTGGGGTCGGCCGCTTTGATGCGTATGGCGCACGTCGCTACTGGATCCGAAAAACCGGCCGCGCGGCCAAATATTCTCTTTCTCATGGGCGACCAGCACCGTGGCGATTGCATCGCCTCCGACGGCAATCGCTCGATTATCACGCCCAATCTCGATCGGCTGGCCAAAGAGGGCTCGCGCTTCCGCTGTGCGTATACCTCCACACCCTCTTGCACGCCGGCGCGGGCGGCAATTCTCACCGGGCTCTCGCCCTGGAACCACGGCATGTTGGGCTACCATCGCGTGGCCAAAAAATATCCCCGCGAAATGCCGCGCATGATCTCCGACGCCGGATACCACACGCTGGGGATTGGCAAGATGCATTTTCATCCCCAACGCAACACCCACGGCTATTCGCAAACAATCCTGGACGAGTCGGGTCGCGTGCAATCCAAGGGGTTTATCAGCGACTACCGCAAATGGTTCAAGCGGAAAGCGCCCGACTTGAATCCCGACGCCACGGGGGTCGGCTGGAACGACCATCGCGCCAAGGCCTACTCGCTGCCCGAGCGTCTGCACCCAACGGCCTGGACCGGCGATCAGGCCGTCGAGTTCCTGCAAAACCATAACGACCCCTCGCCGTTCTTGCTCAAGGTCTCATTCGCCCGCCCACACAGTCCCTACGATGCGCCGCCCCGCTGGTGGAATAAGTATCAAAACGCCGACCTCCCCGAGCGTGTCTTGGGCGACTGGTGTGGACGTCATGCGCAGCGTGGCAAACCCCATAAGAAAACCCTCTGGCAAGGCGACTTGGGCCCGGAAAAGGCCCGCCAGGCACGGGTGGGTTACTACGGCAATATCTCCTTCATCGACGAACAGATCGGCCGCATACTCGATGTCCTGGAACGACGAGGCCAGTTGGAAAACACCCTGATTCTCTACACGGCCGACCACGGCGACATGACCGGCGACCATCACCTCTGGCGAAAAACCTACGCCTACGAACCGTCGGCCCGCATCCCCATGCTTGTCCGTTGCCCCGCTTCGCTGGCCTCGGTGCCACGCGGGCAGGTCATTTCCCAGCCGGTCGAACTCCGCGACATCATGCCCACGTTTCTGCAAGCGGCCGGCGTAGAATACGATCCCGAAACTTTCGACGGTCGCAGCATGTTGGATCTGATTCGCTCAAAGGCCGACGGCTGGCGGGAATATATCGACCTGGAACACTCTACCTGCTACGCACCGGAAAATAACTGGACCGCGCTGACCGACGGCCGCACAAAATACATCTATTACGCTCCGGACGGCCGCCAACAAATGTTCGACTTGGAAAGCGATCCTGGCGAAACCCGCGACCTAAGCGGGCTGACCGAACATCAACAAACCCTGCGTAAGTGGCGACGCCGCATGATCGACCACCTTGCCGAGCGCGGCGAACCGTTTGTCGTTGCTGGAGACCTGGGCATCCGCCGCAAACCGACACTGCTCAGCCCCAACTATCCTCGCGCATAGCATCTTCAAGCAGACAAGAAAAGAATACGGGGACGTTCCCAACTCGTCGCTGCGAGTCGGAAACGTCCCCTCGTGATGGTTTCTGTGAAGGAGCGTTACGGAAACTATGATTTGCGTCCTCGGCGACCGACCCCCAGCAGACAAGCCACTGCCAGTCCGATCATAGCGAACGTCGACGGCTCGGGAACCGGCTGGGCGTATAGGGCAAAGGCCAGGTCTTTGGAGAATTCATTTTGCACTTCGTAAGGCATATCAATCCCGGGAATGTAATATGTTTCGTGCAGTGTGTTTTGGTCGACAACGATCTTTTGCTCTCCTGTAGCCAGGTCTACATCTATCCCGATATGCACATCGCCGGTAACCGCGTCATCTTGGAAGTGCCAGACGGGAATGTCTTTGCCCGTAGAGTCGACGAACGTACCCTGCACGTGTTCGCCCGGAACGACCGCCGGCGGTTGTGAAGCATAAGGGTCCATGGCGGTATAGTCGCGATTGTGCCACCCCCAGGCGATTCCCTCTTGAGCCGGATCGTTCTGATCGACCAGGGCAACGATTTTCAACCAGTAGACCGTATCAATTTCCTGTGGGAAAGGAATGGCCAACTCGGCGTTATACTGATACAGTCGCTCGTTGAGCGGGGGGCCGCCCGGGTGGATCGGCCGCTCGGTGAAAGCGCCCGCTGCCGGTATTCCGCCCGAGGTGTCGAGGGTGACAATCTGGCTGGAAAGCACTTCGCCCGGGTAGCTGTAGTGGTCCGCAGTTGCGGGAACATCACTTTCAAATGAAATCAGGAACTGCTGCACTTGTTTGTTATCCGGCGTGATTGCGTCCATGTAAGAGCCCCACCACGTTACATGCGCGACCGGCTGGTCGACCTTATCGGCGAAATCATCCGCCATAAACGTGCCTCGGTAGAATGGCGTGGTGCCTGGATCGTTCTGCAAATAAGCTGTACTCAGTTCGTCGTGACCGTAATACACCTCGAGATTCGTTGCGTCTCCCAACTTCAACTCAACCATCGGTTTTTGCATGAACTTGGTGACGTAGTCGTCTGGTGGATCGGCCAGAGCCGTTGAACTCGCCAAAACGATTGCCGCAAAGGCCATAATTGTTAATGCAGTCTTCATCATAATCTCCTTGAATTCTCAAAAAATACTGTGAAATGGGTTACTGATAGTACGTTTCATAATGCCCCGGGTTGCCTCTTCTCTTTTCGTTATGGATTGACAATTACGCGTTTCGCTGCCGTCTTATCGCTACCAGGCAACTCACGCCTAGAGCGAGCAACACAATTGCTGACGGCTCGGGAACCGTTTCTGGCGCCCGCATTCCGAAGCCGAAGTGCGTGGTGTGC
>CAZISU010000928.1:0-3223 GCA_964541935.1 uncultured Planctomycetaceae bacterium
AGCGGCGGGCTTGGCGTCTGGAAGATTCTCGAACGGCGTCCCGACCTGTTTGCGGCAGCCGTACCGATTGTGAGTTGGCAGGCGATCGGCGACAAGGCGCTGCGCGAGAAACCGCTTTTGAAAAAGATTCCGATTTGGACCGTTTATAGTTCGGACGATAGCGGCATCGAGACTTCCCGCAAAGAATACGAGCGCATGAAAAACAGCGGCTGCCGCATCTCCAAGACCGAGTTTGGCGTTTGTGGCCATAGGGCATGGACCCCGGCCATGCTGCAAGGCGACATTTTCGGCTGGCTTATTTCTCGCGCCAAGGACGGGGATAAGTATTACGCCGCCGAGCCCTCGGCAACCGGCCCCGAAACGATCGGCATCTTCGCCGATGTGACCAAAGGAGACCTCAAGAAGAAACCGACTTTGGCTCCTGCAAAAGCAAAGAAAGCTGAAAATCCGGTGGAGAAACCCGCGCCTGTTGCTGTCACTCGAAAGCAAGGCAAGAAGCGGATTATAAGGACGATACCGTTTCAGCGTATACCAGGCGTGAAAAGCGGGCATTACCGTCCCTCTGTGACAGTACACCCGCCGGTTTATGGTGCTGTTCCACTTCCGCCAGCGCCTGTACCTTATGTTGCAGCGATACACGGCACGCCCATCGATCGGGTACGGGTGGAATTGGTTTCGCGTTATATCGAAGCCGGTGAGGTCGAGAAAGCGATTGCCGTGGCCGACAAAATGAAGGGCAATCAGCTTGAGCTTTTCAAAATCTTGATGAGCGTCAAAGACAAAAAAACGCAATTGCAATTGCTCGATTATATCGACGCAACGCTCGATCGCATGGAGAAACAAGGCGGCGGAATGACTTTGCCGCATGCTGTTACGCCCGTGCTTCCTCCGCCTCAATATAATCCATATAGGCCGGTCCTTCCTGCGCCTCCCAAAAAGGCAGCCAAAAAAGCCACAAGGACAGAGCCGCTCAAACCGATCCCGGCCGGCAAGAAAAGCCCCATGGACGAGTGCGGCAAGGAGTGGTCAATGTCGACCACGACCCACTACGGGCTATTCCCCAGCGGTTGGGACAAGGAGGCCGGCCACGTCCCTGCTTACGTCTTAAAAGAAACGGGTAAACAGCTTTACGCCCGTCTGGCCAAGGCGTTTCAAACGGACGACTTGGCGGCCATGAAAGAGCTTTGCGACTCGTTTATCAAACTCGACGATATTCCGCTTTCCAGCCCGTGGTTCGACACCTCCGGCGGGCGCCTCAAGGGTCGCATCAAGTACACGCTTAACGATAAAGCAAAGCCCGTAGTTCGGCTCCTACGCGACATCGCCCAAGTCAAAGCGAAGTCTAAGAAGGAGTTTACCGACCTTGCCCAAAAGGCCGTCGAGCGGATCGATAAGATCACAAATCCGAAAAAAGAAGAGAAATAGTAGAAGAATTGCAAGTTTGTAGGGCAGTTTTTTATAGACGAGTGGCTCGGGCGATCGATGATTGTCCGGGTCACTCGTTGTTTATGGAGGTTGAAGCCATATGTGGTTGTTTCTGTTTAGCGTTTTGGGGGCGCTTTTGATTTCGGGGCTGTGTTCCTTGATGGAGGCCTCGCTTTTGAGCCTGCGGCCCGCCCAGATCGCGGAGATTACCGCCCGGCGGCCGCGGATTGGGAAAATATGGACAGGGTATAAGGCCGAGATCGAACGGCCCATCGCCGCTATTCTGATTCTCAATACGGCCGCACATACGATCGGGGCCTCGGTGGCGGGCTCACAGTTCGACGCGTTGTTTGGGAGTAAGTGGATTTGGGTTTTCTCGCTGGTCTTCACCATGCTGATGTTGCAGTTCACCGAGATCATGCCCAAGAGCGCCGGCGTGCGCTACAACCAACGGGTGGCCGTTCTCATCGCGCGGCCCTTGCAGTGGCTGATCTTAGGGCTCTTGCCCGTGGTGCATTTCGTGCATTGGGTCAACCGGCTTTTCAGTGGCTGGCAGCCTACGGAAGAGAAACCCGGGGCCACGCTCGGAGAGATCACCGCCCTGGCGGGCCTGGCGCGGCTGAGCAAAGAGATTAGCCCGCGACAGGAGCGGATCATCGAGGGCGGCACGCGGCTTTCGAGCATGAAGGTCCGCGGCGTGATGCGCCCTCGTGTAGAAATCGAGGCCTTGGACGTCGACACGCCTTCGCGTGATGTGGCCGAGGCGGTCGTCGAGTCGGGCTTCTCGCGCATGCCCGTCTACGAAAGCAACCTCGACAATATCGTGGGCTTCGTCTTCATCAAAGACGTGCTCCGCGACCTCTACACCGACGGCCTGATTGAGCTACGCAAACTGGTACGGACGGCCCCGCTGGTGCCCGAAACACTGCCGCTGGCGCAGCTCCTACACACTTTCCACAAAGAACGCACGCAAATAGCCATCGTGCTGGACGAATACGGCGGCACGGTGGGGTTGGTGACTATGGAAGATGTTCTGGAAGAGTTCGTGGGCGAGATTCACGACGAGATGCGCCGCGGCGAGGAGGAAATCGTACGCCGCGACGAGCATAGCTGGCTGGTCAACGGGGCCACCAGCATCCGCGACACGCTCGCAGCCATCGGCCGCGAGGAACTCCGCTCGCAAATTCCCGCCGAAGTGAACGTGATCGGCGGATTGATCCAAAAACTCCTGGACCGCATCCCCGACGTGGACGACCAGACAACCTGGAAGGGGATTGGGTTGAAAGTCGTGCGCATGGAGAACCGCCGCATAGATCGGGTTTTGGTTACGTTGGAAGAAGAGAAGAAGGTGGAGTAGGATAACGAAATATGTCAAACGAGCCCGAGAAGACAACTGGCTTTCGGTTTATCCGGCGCACAATTATAATTCTCGTACTGGCGGGTATTCCGGCCCTGATTGCGCTTGTGACAGTTGGTCTGGGCGCTGCCGTGGCATGTTTCCTACTGATCTGCGCTTTCGGCGTCATATACGCAATACTGGCAAAAAATATATCTAATAACTACAAGGCGGAGGGGGGATCGTCAACGCCGGTTGCTCCATCAGACGGGTTCTAACAGCCCAACATACGAGTGCTTCCCTCCATCTTCTCCCGACATTTTTCATCACTTAATACGGAAAACGTGAGATTCGCTCCTGATAATCAGCCCATCGTCGATGATCGCCGGAGTGGCCATGCACAGTTCGTCTAGTGCCGCAAATCGCAATTGTCAGCCCACCAACGCCAAGGTCTTACTATTT
>CAZISU010000929.1:0-3221 GCA_964541935.1 uncultured Planctomycetaceae bacterium
CGTTTTCCTCGTCGACGGAAAAAACACACGTCTTGGCATCGACGTGGGTGGCCCCAGGATGTCTATGTTCAACTGTGCCAAGACCGGGGGTAAAGTTGAGATCGACTTCCAGGGCGACTTCAGCAACACGATCAACCGCGGTGGCGTGCTGCTGCGACATGCCTACTTGGAAGCCAAAGATAGTCACTCTCGCCTTTTGCTGGGGCAAACGTGGGACGTTATCTCGCCCTTGTATCCGACTACCTGCATGTATTCGGTCTATTGGTGGTTTGGCAACATTGGATACCGTCGCCCGCAACTGCGATACGAACGCTACATAGCCTACTCCAATACCTCGATGCTAACCCTCCAAGGTTCGCTCAACGCAAACGTTCTGAGCGACTTCTCTACCAGCACCGACATCAAGCGCGAGCCGGGCGGCTGGCCGACCATCGAAGGTCGTTCGGCATTGACACTCGGTCACCGCGGCAAAGGCTGCAAGCCGGTCGTGGTAGGCGTCTCGGGGCACATCGGCGAGGTTGGTTTCGATCAGTTCAACGGCGGAGCTTTGATCGCCGACGACGTACGCCGCCGCACTTGGTCGATCAACCTGGACCTCAACATGCCCATCACCGACCGATTCGGATTCAAGGGCGAGATGTACTCCGGCGAGTCGCTGGGCACATACCTGGGCGGTATCGGCCAGAGCATCAATCCCATCACACTGCAACCCATCCGCACAAACGGCGGCTGGGGAGAACTCTACTACTACTGGAATTGCCGCCTGCACAGCCACGTGGCCTATGGCCTGGACGATCCGTTCGATCAGGATATTGCCGCCGGCGGACGCACTTACAACCAGTTCTACTATGCCAACATCATGTGTGACGTCACCAAGAAGTTTGTTGTCGGTGCCGAAGTCGGCCAGTTGAAAACGCTCTACAACGGGCTTGCCGCCGGCAACGCCACGCGTTTCGAGCTGATGGCCCGCTACGGCTTCTAATAAGCCTTGCAATACTCTTGGTTGTACCGCAACCAAACGCAATCCGACCCAGACCGGGTGTCCACCATCGGGCACCCGGTTTTGCGTTTCTTGATCCGTGAAACCCGGCCTAAATCAGTTCCCAACCTTTGCGGCGGGGTGGGTTGATGTATTGATCGGCCTCGGGGGCGTTGCTGGCTCGCAGGTTAAGCGGATCCCACTCCAACTTCTTGCCAACGCGATACGCAACGTTGCCCAGGTGGTTCATCTCGGTTAGCAAGCCGGAGTATTCGAAGTTGGCACTGGTTTTGTTCCCGCTGGCACACGCTTGAACCCATTCGGCTTGATGGTTCTGATCCTTGATGCGTGGGATAAACTGCTCTGGGCCCTTGAAGTCGACAAACTTGTCTTTGGGGAGCAAGAGATGTCGTCCATAGTCGGAAAGCAGCATGCCTTTGCTGCCGACAAACAGTGTGCCGCTACCCCAGGCGGGCACGCTTCCATCGAGCACCTGCGGCGGCTTGCAAGTACCTTGATGCCAGCTCAATGTGACGGGCGGCTGCTCGCCCCGAGCATCGAACGTGTAGGTTGCCTGCATCGAGGCGGGCGCGATATGCGGATGTGGCGGCAGCGGGGCCGAAGCTTCGATGGTCTTCGGATACTTCAGATCCAAGGCCCAGTAGGAAAGGTCGTTCATGTGGCTGCCAAGATCGCTCATGGTCCCGTTGCCAAAGTCCCACCAACGATACCAGCGTGGACCGGGGAAATAGACCGAACTGTAAGGTCGATCCGCCGCCGGGCCAAGCCAGCTATTCCAATCCAACCCCTTGGGAATCGGGTCGGCTTTGCTCGGCTTTTCGGTCACGTAGACCAGATCCTTGTTCTTCTTCGAGTCCGCTTCGCTCTGGAAACCCCAAGCACGCGAGGTCCACACGTGCGCTTCGCTCACCTTGCCAATCGCACCGCTGCGGACCAACTCCACAACGCGACGATAGTTGGCCCAGGCGTGGATCTGGATACCCATCTGCGTGGCGACGCCCGCCCGGGCTGCCTCGGTGCGAATTTGCCGCGCTTCCCAAATGTCGTGCGTTAGCGGCTTCTCACAATAAACGTGCTTCTTATGTTTCAACGCAAGCATCGTTGCCTGGGCGTGGTTGTGCTCCGGAGTGCTAACAATCACGGCGTCGAATTCGCTGGGCGTATTGAATAACGTCCGATAGTCGGTCGTCTTTCGCGCCTTGGGGAACCGCTTTGCCGCCGCCCCCAGTGCCGCGGGAGCTACATCGCAAATCGCCGTAATGTCAACATTCGGTTGCGCGGTGATTTTATTAACGTTCGCACCCCCGCGCCCACCGACCGCAATGGCCGCAACGTTCATGCGGTCGTTCAGGTTTTTAGCGCGAAGAAATGCGGGACATGCAAAAGTGGATCCAGCAGCAACAGCAGTGGTTGTAGCAAGAAACCGACGTCGTGAAAGGATACTCATTGCAGGGGAATCTCCATGATCTAACATCGTTTTGAAGGGGTACTTAAGGTGGGGGGTGGACATCGTACACCTTCATTGTAAACCATCGCGAGGACGCAAGCAACACATGGCTTTACTCCCGTAGGCGGGGTTATAACCCGGCATTTGCGATAGTCGGCTACTTCTTCACTGCCGTGTTAAAACCCGGCCTACGAGCCTTCGACCCTGTTGTTCCATTTTGTGGCACTCTTTTTCAACAGGCTGATAGCAGCACTTGACAACTTAGGTTTTTTCAGGAAAGTGGTATCCAGCAAGTAAAAGGTTCATCGGGATTTCGCGTACGCACAAGTCCCCACAAGGAAATACGGCTTCCTCTTCTCTGTTGCAGATGAGGAATTACAAGGTGTCGACACAAAATACGTGAATAGAGAAGGGGAACCCGTACTTTTCCTGTTTGGAGAGTACGCTAATTTCGGATGAACCAAATAAATTAACCAATAGTTTTCCAGATCGACAATGAAATCCACTCCGCTACCACACTGGCTGGTTCTTGGCAATAGCGCGATTATCGTTGTAATTTCTGCAGGACTGGCTGGATGGTCGACCGCAATGCTTTCGCTTGGCTTGGACGTGGGCAATGTTTTGCTTGGTTTTGCTTTATTGCCTTGTTCGCTGGCGGTTGGTATTTTGCAGTATGCTGCTGGATTTAGGCGAAAAATTGCCGCGGCGGAAGTAGTTGCAGTGATTCATTCCGTCGCCTTCTTTTTGCTTGGCATTGCCAGCATGTGGGCCGTT
>CAZISU010000930.1:0-3221 GCA_964541935.1 uncultured Planctomycetaceae bacterium
GTTGTGGCCATGTCGCTGCCCGGCTCGCACCAGCCCCAGCGGCCCACCAGCATCGGCTGCCCGCCGCCACGGGTTGCAATCGACGAGCCCAGGTTAAGACCGAACTGGTTGCGCCGCTGGTTGACGCCAACCGTGGCCGGATGCACGAACACCCCAGCAGCGTCTTGCCAGTGCGGCGTCTTCGAAACGGCCATGTCGAAACGTACGTCCAGGCCGGTCGGTTCCAGAATCGCATCGACGACGGCCCGATCGTGGTTGCTCGCGTCGGCCGGACCGGCAAGCAACAACAGCGACCCGCCGCCGCGCACGAAATCATGCACACGGGCGAGCGTTTCCTCGTTCAATGGCTCGACGGGATCGAACATTACGAGCACGTCGGTGTCTTGCAGAGCGCCCGCGTTTAACGACTTTGTAGCCTCGCACTTTCCGCCCAACGACGCCACAAACGACGGCAACATGCCGTAAGCGTCGGCCGCCGCCAGATCGTATTGGTCATGTTCGGGCAACTCCCATACGTCGGCGTCAGCATAAGCAACGATCCTCTTGCCGTTAAGATTGCTCGGACACACCGCGCAGGTTAACGTCACCGCGGCCAATGCGGCTACCACGGCAATCAATAAATACTCGCTCACGAACCGTGGTGGCCCCGCTTGAATGCTATCTTCATCGCACGCTTCATCACGCCCTTCGCTGCACTCAGGGTCGTGCCCCACGACTTGACAAGGGGCGGCCCAACGCAACATGGCAGCCGCCACCAGCAGATCACCGACCATGGCCACCAGCGGCAGGCCCCAAGGCATCATGCTCCGCAATGCAACCGCCAGGCTCCAGGCAGGCGGCCGATATTCGGCCGGGTCGGCCGACGGGGGCGGCGGGAGATCGGGCAAGGCCGCGATCAGATTCTCGGCCTGCGAAAGCGCGGCTAAATAAACAAACTGGACGGCCAGAATCGCGACGGTGGCGTAAAGTATGCGCATTAAGTTTTGCTGTACGGATTGTTGAGACCACAGCCACACGCCCGAGAAAGCGGCCATGGCCACGAGAAAATCAACCCCGCCAAACGAACTTCCCACCCACAACTCGCGGCCACAGATCGACGCGGCCACGTTGCCCAGGCCGTGGCCCAAAGAATCGGCCGCGTGCCAAATCGTGGGGCTGCAGTTGCAACCGATGCGAAACGCGGCCAACACAGCAACAGCCACAGCAGCCGACATGATCGCGCGACGGTTGACCTCATTACGGTTGATGCCATCGCACGTAGCTGCCAAAACACCTGCCACGGCCGCCACCAGCAACACGTTATACCCGGGCAACGATAACGTTTCCGACGGAACGACCGAAATCACAAACGGTAACCCGACGAGCAAAGCCACGATTACACCTAGCCACGCCAGCGTTCTTCGCTGCGGACGAAGCAATATCACCGCCCCGCCCAACGCCGTCCAACTCGACGTTCGCAACAAGACCGCGCCCACCAGCCCAACCGAACCGGCCGCAAACCAACCGGCCGCCAAAATCGCCACGCCCGCAACAACCACCGCCGGCGAAGCCGCAAGCGACCGGGCTGAACTGTAATTAGTCTCAGTCATTGTTAATTGATTATTGGACATTGATCATTGTGTCTTGAACCTTCCTCACTTCCCCTTCTTCTCAATCTTCGCCCAACTGTCACGCAACGAAACCGTGCGATTGAACACCAACCGCTCGGCCGTCGAGTCGGGGTCGACGCTAAAGTAGCCCTGCCGCTCGAACTGCACCCGCGTGCCCGCCTCGGCCTCGGCCAAACTCGGTTCGACAAAACAATCGCTCAGCACTTCCAACGACTCGGGGTTGAGATTGTCTTTGAAATCCCCGCCCTCGGTCACGGCATTGGGATTCTCGGGCGTGAACAGATGGTCGTACAACCGCACCTCGGCCCGTTGGGCATGAGCGGCCGAGACCCAATGGATCGTACCCTTCACCTTGCGGCCGTCGGGCGGGCTCTCGCCGCCACGTGTTTGCGGGTCGTAGGTGCAATGGATCTCGGTAATCTCGCCGCTGGCCTCGTCCTTAACGAAATCCGTGCAGGTCACAAAATAGCCGTAACGCAGACGCACCTCGCGGCCCGGCCCCAGACGGAAAAACTTCTTCGGCGGATCCTCGCGGAAATCGTCGCGTTCGATGTAAAGCTCGCGCGAGAACGGAACCGTGCGCGTGCCGGCCTCGGGATCGTTGGGATTGTTGTTGGCCTCCATCTCCTCGACCTGATCTTCCGGATAATTGTCGATCACCAGCTTCAGGGGCCGCAAAACGCCCATCACCCGAGCCGAATGCTTGTTCAAATCCTCGCGCAGACAATGCTCCAAAAGCTGGATGTCAATTGTGCTGTCCATCTTGGCCACGCCAATCACCTTACAGAAATTCTGGATGGCCGCCGGCGAATAGCCGCGACGACGCAGCCCGCAGATCGTGGGCATGCGAGGATCGTCCCAGCCGGAGACCAATTTCTCCTCGACCAGTTCCAGCAACCTCCGCTTGCTCATAACCGTATAGGTCAAATTCAAGCGTGCGAACTCGATCTGTTGCGGGTGGTAAATGCCCAAGGCCTCGATGTACCAGTCGTACAGCGGGCGGTGGTTCTCGAATTCCAGCGTGCAGATCGAATGCGTGATGCCCTCAATCGAGTCTGATTGGCCGTGTGTGAAGTCGTACATGGGGTAGATACACCATTCGCTGCCCGTGCGATGATGCTCGGCGTGCAGGATGCGGTACATGACCGGGTCTCGCAGGTTGAGATTGGCCGCCGCCATGTCGATCTTGGCCCGCAGGGTACGCGTGCCGTCGGGGAACTCGCCGGCCTTCATGCGCTCCAACAAGTCGAGGTTCTCTGCGGGCGAACGGTCGCGAAAGGGGCTATTCTTGCCCGGCTCGGTGAGCGTGCCACGATACTCGCGGGTTTGCTCCGGCGTGAGATCGCAAACATAGGCCTTGCCCTCGCCGATCAACTGCACGGCCCAATCGTAAAGCTGGTGGAAATAATCCGAGGCGTAGTATTCCCGATCCGCCCAATCGAACCCCAGCCAGCGGATATCGTCCTTAATCGCGTCGATATACTCCTGCTCCTCCTTGACCGGGTTGGTGTCGTCGAAGCGCAGGTTGCAGAGCCCGTCGTACTGCTGGGCAATTCCGAAATTCAGACAAATCGACTTGGCGTGTCCAATATGCAAATACCCGTTAGGCTC
>CAZISU010000931.1:0-1576 GCA_964541935.1 uncultured Planctomycetaceae bacterium
GCAGTGTGACACCGAAGAATCCCCAGGGCATGGGGCCGTACTGGTGAACGACTCGGCGGCGCATGTCGAAAAGTTCAAAGTGAGGGAGGGCACCATAGAGAATATAGAGCGCTGTCTGGCGCCATCCTTGGGCGTGCAGAATGATTTCGGGAATACGGGGCACGATCAGATACATGGTTGCGGTCGAGACGTAAGTTAGCGTGGCAGTCGC
This sequence comes from uncultured Planctomycetaceae bacterium, assembly GCA_964541935.1. GTDB lineage: Bacteria > Planctomycetota > Planctomycetia > Pirellulales > Thermoguttaceae > JAFGTN01. The sequence goes on from CAZISU010000931.1 coordinate 212, forward strand.
GTCTTGGTGAAATCGAACGGATAGTGCAATGGCGAGTGCCGACACAATTCCAAGCACGGCGAAGTGGAGCATGATGGCTTGGGTGAGCGCTAGCAGTTCGAACCGACCGCCATGGCTCCATACCATGATGGCGGTAAGCAGGTAGAAGCACAGCACGGCTACGGATACAACGCTCCAGCTCCCTAACCATTTTCCGACAATAAGCTCCCCGCGTCGAATGGGCTTTGCCAACAGAGGGAGAATGGTGCCGCGGGATTCTTCTTGTGGTAATTGGCGACTTGCCACGCTCACCGCTAGTATCCAACTAAACAACCATGCAGCAATCAATCCCGCATCTTTGACGAAACCGACAACACTACCTAAACCGAATATGTTCAGAGAGAGTAGAGTGAATAGCAGTGCAGCAAGCAGGATAAGCAGCACGTAAAGGTCTTTGCGGCGAAGCATCTCAAGCCAGACAATGTTTGCTACAGTTCGCACACGTCTCATGCGCCACCTCTGCATTGTGTGGGGAGGGGGATGGGATCCTCGGCTGCGGTAATGGTACGCATGAAGAAACGTTCAAGGGGTTCTCCTTTAGGGATCAAGTCTGTTGTGGCCCCCTGTGCCACGAGTCGACCTTTGTGCAGAATGGCGAGGGCATCGCAGACGAGCTCGACTTCGGAAAGTTCGTGAGATGAGAAAAATACAGTTTTACCGCGAGATCGAAGGTCGGTGATGATATTGCGTATTTGTCCCCTGCCAATGGGATCAAGACCACTGGTGGGTTCATCCAGAATGACAAGGTCGGGATCGTTAATTAGGGCTTCGGCAATGCAAATGCGTTGGAGCATTCCTCGTGAATAGGTGCCGACGCGTCGCGTCGCTGCATGGTTAAGATCAAGTTGATCCAGCAACTGTTCAATACGTTCTTCTAAAGTGCTACGAGGAATCCGGAACAACTGTCCTGCAGTACGCAGCAATTCTTTGCCGGTAAGGAAACGATAGGTGTTGGGGTGCTCTGCGAGGTATCCGATGCGTTGCCTGGCAATAGAGTGTTGCACGTCAGCACCGAAAATAAAGGCCTTTCCAGCAGAGGCTTGGATGAAGCCGAGCAGTACGTGCATGGCGGTGGTTTTTCCGGCACCGTTGGGGCCGAGAAAGCCAAAGACCTGTCCTTTCGAAACCCGCATGGTGAGGTTTTGCAGTGCTGCAAGCTCTGAATTTCGGGTTTTGTATATTACTGAAAGGTCTTGAATGTCAATTGCTGATTCCATGTTGACTATAATGCCTGAGTTTGGTGGCAAATGGCAAGAAACAAGTCAAATAAGGGCTCTCCACGGAAGGGTGTACTTTGAGAGACCTTCTTGCTGTTGAAATTACACA
>CAZISU010000931.1:1586-3220 GCA_964541935.1 uncultured Planctomycetaceae bacterium
CCCCTTACTCGGATACCCTTAACCGACCCGCTTGATCGTCCTATTGCCGGCGTCTATCATGGTTGCGGCCAGTAAGTACATAGTTCCGTGATGAACCCAAATAAGGCTGCGTAGAAAATATCTACGACGGGGTTGGCTAGAACTCGCGAACAATGGGACGATTCAACATTTGCTCATAGATATCAAAGTACGATTGAGCCGTAACTTTGTGGTTAAAGCGATTTCGACTCTCACGCATGATGCGCTCAATCTGCGTGGCCTTCACATCGGGCGGCAGTTTGAAGAACGTCATGGCCTCCTCAATAGCCCATCGTAGCCCTATGCTATCGTAGGTGTCGAAAATGAAACCGTTCCCTGTACTGTTAGCCATATCGAGGTGTGTAACCGTATCATGAAGCCCGCCCGTGTTACGGGCAATGGGGAGTGATCCATAGATGCTGCTGATCATCTGCGGCAAGCCACAGGGCTCAAACAAAGAGGGGATGATCATGAAGTCTGAGGCGGCATACCCATGGCGCGAGAGGGGCTCTGAAAAATCACAGACGGCAACGCGATCTCCGAAGTCATGGTGTCTGACGATGTCGTGAAACACGTGTTGGTAGGAACCATTGGCTACGATTGCAATCTGTAGATTATCTTTCCAATGGTCGGATACCATATTATAGAGAATATCGGAAAGGAGTTGGCATCCCTTCTGAACGGGATCAAGCCGGGAGGGCCAGAAAAAGATAGGGGCGTTGGGGTCACTCTTGAGGCCCACACGTTCCTGGAAGGTCGCTTTGTTGATGCGTTTCCCTTCCATATGCGTTTCGGCATTGTAATGCTGCTTAAGGAATTTATCTATCGTTGGGTCGGATTCGGGGTCCGGTGCATTGAGAATACCCGTTGCACACTCATTCTTCTTTTTCTGAAGCATCTCGTAGCGGATATTAGCTGGCACGAAACTGTGCTCGCCTTTACAAACTTCCTCAAGGAACGTGGGGCTAACGGTGTTAATGAAGTGAGCGCCGAACACCCCGCTGGCGAGAAGATCAATAGCGTTATGGTTTCGCGACTCTTCGTAACTCAAAGGGGGCCGCGTAAAGAATACATATTTCCAAAACTCTGCGGCATCAATTCCCGCATCTTCGATCTGAGCAAGCGTCAGATCATAACTGTGAATGTTATGCACTGTGAATAGGCTTGGAATATTCAGGCGTCGCGCAGCGGCGGGGATGAGGCCGGTCATCCAGTCGTTGCAATGAATCAGGTCGGGGTCAACGGAGGGAATGATGTTGTTAATCACCTCACGCTGGAAGGCAAGTGCAACCTTCTTGTTGGTCCAGACGTCATCTGCATATACCTCGTCACGATAGTAGAAGCACCGGTCTTCGGCAAGATGGATGCGAGCCTGCCGAAGTTTGTTCATGTAGACACGCAGCTCTTCGTTGATGAGTTTTCCTGTGTCAACATGAAACATGCGTCGATAGTGCGGTAGCGTCACATGGACGTCGGCACCAAGATCAAACAGAGCCGATACTAATGATGAGGATACATCGGCTAAGCCGCCCGCTTTCGCCGTCATGCGGTTGGCCATATTGCCCATTCCATTTGGAAGATAGGTTATTTCTGGCGTCACAATAAGAATACGTGGA
>CAZISU010000932.1:0-3220 GCA_964541935.1 uncultured Planctomycetaceae bacterium
GCTACCCTCTCGGCGGAACCCGATTTCGACGTGCGGGTGGGGTTGATCGCCCATGTATTTGACCGCGTTGTCGATCAGATTTTGCAGCACCTCGTGCAGTCGCAGGCGATCGCCGTAGAGCGTGGGCAGGTCGGGTGAGATATCGACTTTTACTCCTCGTCTTACAATCTGTCCGTGCGTAAGTTCCAAGGCATCTTTGGCCAATTCCAGAAAAGGTATTTCCTCCGATGGGTTGACCAAGCGGCCGATTCGCGACAGTTCCAAGAGATCCCTGAGCAGTTGGTCCATTTTGTCGGCTGCGCTGGAGATGCGTTCCAGGTCGTCGTTCACCGCGACAGAATCGCCCTTGGCCAAATCTTGCTGCATCATGCCCACAAACCCCTTGACGGTGATGAGTGGACTTTTGAGGTCGTGTGAAACTGTATAGGTAAACCGTTCCAACTCGGCGTTTTGGGATTCAAGCTTGCCGATAAGTTTTTCGCGTTCGGCCTCGATCTGCTTTCGCTGGGTGATGTCGACACCCAGGCCGATGAAATGGGGCACGCCGTCGAACGTCCAGATGGCGCCGGTGAAGAAGTAGGGGATTTTTCTGCCGTCCTTTGTAACTATGTTCGCTTCGGCTTCGCCGACACCTTTGCTGAAAACTTCCCTGATGCGTTCTTCGATCAGTTTTTTGTCATCACCTTCGAAGAAATCTGTGGCGTATAGCTTGCCGAGTTCCTCGGACGAGTATCCCAGGGTTTCTTCCCATTGCGGATTCCATTTTACGAACCGCTTTTCATCGAAGACATAGAAGAGTCCGGGCATGCTGTTGATGACCTGCGTGGAGAAGTTCCTCTCGTATTGCAATTGCTCCTCGGCACGCTTGCGTTGCAACAATCCCCACATGCCTTCCATCAGCATGGTTAATTGTTGTACGTCCGTTTGGTCGTAGTCACTATCCTTGTTTCCCACGCCGGCGACAGCCACGATCTTGTCGCCGTCGAAAACGGGGATGTTCATATGGCGAGAGACGCTAACATGCCCTTGCGGATATCCTTTCTTGAGCGGATTGGGCGTGGCATAGTCATTAGTTATCACCGCTTTGCGCTGGCGAATCGCTTCGCCCCACAGGCCCGTTTTTTCGACCGCGTAGAGCAAGGGCTTGTCGATGATATGGCATTGCTTCATTGCTATCTTCGACCAACTGTACATGGCAAGGATGCTTTCATCTTCTTCTGTGAATGCCAAGTAGCCGATCTGGCTTCTCGTCAGCCGAATCGCTTCCTCAAGGGCGTAATCCGTAATTTTTTTAATCGGTTCGTGGGTCATTTGCCCCAGTTTCACCAATGCTGCAAGACGGGCCTCGTTGAGCTTCAGCTTCTCCTCGGATGCCTTGCGTTCGGTGATATCTCTGACGAGACCGGACAATCGAGTGTGTTGGCCGATCTGGATCAAGTCGCAACGGATTTCGACAGGAAAGGTGCTACCGTCCTTGCGTCGTTGAGTCCCTTCGATAGTCACCGGGTTGCCCGGATCAATGGTGTCCCAGAATAGCTCCTTGTGGTGTTCATTTTCGACATCGGTGTCAATGTCGGGCAGACGCATGGAGAGCAATTCCTCTCTGGTGTAGCCAAGACTTTCACAGGCGCGGCGGTTCACGTCGAGAATCTGCCCGTTGCTGGGATCGGAAAGGAAGAAGGCGTCGGCTGCCTGCTCGACAAGTGTGCGGAAGCGCTGTTCGCTTTGGCGTAGTTTATTCTCGGACTCCTTGCGTTGGGCGATGAATCTGGCCTGCTGGACGTTTTGGTAGGCCATGGTGGACAATTGATTGGCAAAGGCGTAGAGTATTTGCGCCACGTTATTAAACTGCTCTTCGGACATGACCGGCACTTCCCAGTAGGCATTGCGGAAGTCATCTTCATCAGCATCGATTTCTTTGGCGTATTTGACGATCAGTTGTTCGTCTTGTGCCTCGTTTCTGACCTGCCCGACGAGCCAGTTGGCCAGATGTTTTCCTCCCACGGTGATGCTGGCGCCTGCGTCCCACAAACCGCAACTAAAGCAGGGCTGAATGGTGGGACCGTCCGGGTCGTAGCGACCGACGATTGAGTTGGAGTATAGACATTTTTTCAGGCCCTTGGGGGTTTTGCGGATAATATCCTTGCATAGCCGGCAGAAATTGCTGGGGCTGGTAATGGGCGTTCCGTCGGTGCGGGTGATTATCGATGCCACACCCGTGGCTTTGGCAAAGAGATCTTGTATATTTTGTATTTCATCCACGTTGAAAAGCTCGGAAAAATCTATGCTCTCAGCACCTTTGTCCAGTGGTTGGGTGAGGGCGACGATGCGTTTTTCCAAGGCTTCCTCGGCGCGTTTGCGATCGGTGATATCAATACCTATCGACAGCACCATCTCCTCCTCGTAGTCATCGCCGGGGAAAACCTGGTCGTTAATCATGTAAACCCGATTGGCTTTACTCGTCCACTCCCAAGAATGTGTTTTTTTTGTTTCTAACACAGACATTGTAGGGCAAACTTTGCAAGGCTCATCACGGTCCTGAAATATCTCGTAGCACAGTCGGCCTGATGGATCACCGAATAGTTCTCGGAACGAGTCGTTGGCATAGGAGATTGTGTAATTCTTGTCTTGTAGATAAACAAAACCGGGGATCATGCTGAGGGCCGTGTAGAGCCTGTCCCTCTCGCGTTTGAGGGCTCCTTTGGCCTGGATCTTCTCTTTTTCTAAACGGATCTGTTCGGAACAGCGATCGAGTGAAATAAAAAGAGACGCCGGGCTGAGGGGCTTGCGGAGAAAGTCGAAAACTCCTTCCTTCACGGCTTCGATGGTGTTGTCCAGGTCGGCGTAGGCGGTCAGAAGCATGCACTTCAGTCGAGGGTGTGAAATCTTGAGCTCTCTAACCAGGTCGATGCCGCTTTCTTGGCCCAAACGCAGATCGACCAGAGCCACCTGGGCATCGAATTCGTGCAGCCGCCGGCGCGTTTCCTCGATATTGTGGGCAACGGCAACTTGGTGCCCGCGCGGTTCGAGCAGATCGGCCAGTCCCTCGGTCTGGTCTCGGTCGTCGTCGACGATGAGTATACGCAGTTTTTCCTCGGCAGAAGGGGAATTTGGTATGTGGGTTGCCGTCATGATTCGGTTCTCTTTGATTGATCCGTTTGCGGCGTGAGGGGCAACCAGAGGCTGGCCGTGGTGCCCCGACCGGTTTCGCTTTCGATTG
>CAZISU010000933.1:0-3210 GCA_964541935.1 uncultured Planctomycetaceae bacterium
CGGTCGACAACATGGCGGCCGCCCAATACCAGCCGCTGATCGCCGCCGTCGAAGAGGCCCTCTCGCAGCTCCGCGGCACATACGGCCTGGCGATACTTTTTCGAGATCATCCGGAAGTCATGATCGCCGCCCGCCGCGGCAGCCCACTGATCGTGGGCGTTGGTGACGGCGAGCATTATGTGGCCAGCGACACATCGCCCCTGGCTGGCCGCACCGACAAGATCGTCTACTTGTCCGACCACGAGTTGGCGGTCATCACGGCCGGCTCGTTGCGCGTTATCCACCGCGACCTGGGCCACGTCGACCACGATATTAAAATCATGGCGCTCGAATCGGGCGAGGTCGATCTGGGCGAATACGAACACTACATGCTCAAGGAAATCTTCGAGCAGCCCGAGTCTATCGCCAACGCCATGCGCGGCCGTTTGGATTTAGACGCCGCCACGGCCAAGCTGGGCGGCCTCAACCTTTCGCCCTCGCAACTGCACCACGCCGAGCGGATCTTGATGACGGCCTGCGGTACGAGCTGGCACGCCGCACTGGTGGCTGAATATCAGATCGAGGCCATGGCCCGCATTCCCGTCGATGTGGAATACGCCAGCGAGCTGCGCTATCGCAACCCGCCCCTGGACCGCAACACGATACTTTTCGCCATCACGAAAAGCGGCGAGACGGCCGACACTCTGGCCGCCATGCGTGAGATCCAGCGTAAGGGCTACCCCACGCTTTCGATTTGCAACGTGGTCGGCAGCACTATTGCCAACGAGGCCGACGGCGGCATCTATCTCCACGCCGGACCCGAAATCGGCGTGGCCTCGACCAAGGCTTTCACTTCGCAGTGCGTGGTTTTGAGCCTTCTTTCGCTATACTTCGGCCGCCTGCACCATCTCAGCTTCGACGCCGGCATGCGTATTATCGAGCAACTGCAAAGCCTGCCCGACAAGGTCCGCAAGGCCCTGCAAAGCAACGACTGCGTCAAGGAGATCGCCCAGAAATACGCACATTGCAACAATTTCCTCTACCTGGGCCGCCAGTACAACTTCCCGGCCGCGTTGGAAGGCGCATTGAAGCTCAAGGAGATCAGCTACATTCACGCCGAGGGCTACCCGGCCGCCGAAATGAAACACGGCCCTATCGCCCTGGTCGACGAAAACACGCCCAGCGTGTTCCTCGTGCCCCGTGGCCACGTCTACGACAAGGTTATGGCCAACCTGCAAGAGATCAAAGCCCGCGGCGGACCGGTCATAGCCGTGGTCAGCGAAGGCGACCACGATGTGGCCGCCCTGGCCGACGATGTCATCGAAGTGCCCATGATCGACGATTTCCTGCAACCGGTCGTCAATATCATCCCCCTGCAACTGCTGGCCTACCACATCGCCCAGGCCCGCGGCTGCGACGTCGACAAGCCGCGTAATCTGGCGAAGAGCGTTACGGTGGAGTGAGAAGGTAGAGGGGAATTGTTAGCAATTGATTTCCGCTCTAGCGGGCGCCAATGCCCAGCCGTTTGCGCGAGATCAGTTCCAGCAAGTCCTTCTGTGGGTCGGCAAACGTCTTGATGCCCTCTTCCATCCGATATCAACCTCGAAGCTCACGTACCCGTCATTGCCCTCGGTCGATTCCCAAATGGTGACGTGCACCAGAGACTAAAGTAGGGTATTCATGGTTATGTGTACTCGAAAATGTGGATAAGCTTGACTGGCTCCTCAAACTATGAGGTTTATGGAACGTCTTTCCATCGGAATTCTTCGTCAAGCATCACGGTAGACCAAGCCCTACGGTGGGGGCAATGATCATTGGACGTTGGACATTGCCACTTCTCGCAAAAGACGCCTCATTACCTAGAGATATAGGTAGATTACATAAACCTGTGAACCGCAGGCCCCTTTACCGCCTGTACCGATCAGTGAATTTATGGCCACTTTTTGGATTTTGACGGTTATTCCTATCGTTCGAGCGATTGTTTGTCGATTAGCCTCTTGTAAACATTGAAATCAGCCAGTCGCTGCGCCACGGATCTATCGAGTTTCCATACGATTCATGGCTGCGACGTGGAGGTCAACCAGGTGGGAATAGCAATGAGACGCACTTCGATTAGTCTGGCGTTTGTCGCCTTGCTTTTGTGTGGTCAAGGTTTTGGTCAAGTAATTAGTCCGTTGGGCGAGAATGTTGCTCCGGGTGCCGTCGCCCAGCCTCTGCCGGGGACGCTTCTTCCCATGCCGGACGCCTCCGGGACGACTCCGCCCATGGTTCCACCCGCTCCGGCTGCTTCGCCACAACCGGCCATGACTCCACAGGCGGGCCAACAGGCGGGCCAACCCGTTACAATCGATCCAAGTATGTTGCAGCCTCAAGCCATGGAGAATGGCTATCCTGTGACCGAGGGCCCCAATATCTGGAACCAGAGCATGACAGGCGGGCCATGCGCCCAATCGTGTGCTTTTCCCGGCTGTACTCTCTGCGGGGCGGGAACAGGGTGTCCCAAGAATTGGTACGTCGATCAACGCGTGCGGCTCATGACGCATCCCCGACCACGGGCAAAAACGTTTGGTGCCTGGCGGAATGTAGGACTGAATAGCTTCGGTCAATTAGCGTTCATCTTTAGCCCGGCAACAAGCTCGCGGAGTCTGCCGTTCGATCTATCGACAAGCTACGAAGTCACATTGGGTAAATACCTGGGCCTGGACACCTACAACCGCGACCACTTCCTAGAATTCACGTTCTATGGAACCAATCACTGGGGAGAAGGTGGATCGGTATTGTCCAATGAGGAAAATAACGGATACTTGAACAATGGTGTTGAAGTCAGTTCCCAAGATGTCTGGGACGAAAGAGCCGTGTTTGGCAACATATACGGCGGCCCGACTGACGCCGCCGGTTTCAACCGCGCCGTGGCCCAATGGTCAGAATACAAATCGTCGCTGAATAATTTTGAAGTCAACTTGCAGATACGCCCGCGAGCGAAGGCAGATCGCCTGGTTTTGCACAAAAACGGCAAGTGGCGGCGACAATGCCAAGAGGGTATCTTCTGCAACTGGTTGGCTGGTGCAAGATTGTTCTCCATGAACGAAAGCTATATGTTCTATAGCACGGCTGTGTTCGCATACTTCGATGATAATGGGAATGAAATTAACAGACCCAAGGCGACGGGAGCGTATCAAACGAGAACCTACAATACGTTGCTCGGTCTGCAAATAGGGCCCGACTGGACAT
>CAZISU010000934.1:0-3195 GCA_964541935.1 uncultured Planctomycetaceae bacterium
GCTTTCGTGACGATTTGCACTGGCAGGGCACCAAAGTCGCATTGCTCGAAGGTCGCGAGGGCGTCGATTTCCTCGGTCGGGTTCTCTTGGAAGAAGAATCGCTACGCCGCGAGATAGATGCTTGGGACGAGGCTCCGGCCACGGCCGAGCCGCCGCCGAGAATGGTCTCGTCCAGCCATGTTCGCAGCCGACGCGGATTTTCGGAACATCCGCCCCACGACGAGAAAAACTCCGCCGTGCCCATGCCCTTGGGTAGAAAGGCCGAGCAGTCGGCGGCACGTCTGTCGTCGGAGCGCTTGCGCGAAGTCGCCCTGCGAGTCCACGAGGCGGTCCTCTCCAAACAAGTAAAGGCGATGTTGAACCAGCCGCAGCCGTGCGATTGGCGCGGCTGGTACAACGCCTGGCAGGCATCGAGCCGCTTGCTCAAGCACCTGGAGGCCGGCAGCAAGGTTGAAACCGAAGGTCCCGACAAGCAAGACGCGGAAAAACCCGAAATCGAAACGGGAAATGTTGGATCCGGCAATCGCGAAAACGAGAGAATCCCCACTCAAAATCGCAAAGTGCTCAAGGCCGAGTTGTATGAAAAAGCCAAAGCCGATCTTGCGGCCTATCACGCCCGAGCGCAAGAGCAGTGGCTGGCAAGTCTGGCCGATCTAGACGATGACGAGCGTCAAGCGGCCCTGGAACATGTTGCCGAAGAACTCGCTGCGGTTGCCGCCGAGTCGTTGGCCTTCCTCGAAGAAGCATCGTTGGGCGAAGCCGTGCAGACGGTAGAGTTGCTGCACGACGACGCCCGGGTTTGCAGCCGCGCCATCAGCGAACACGGCAACGATAAAACCCACAAGCTCGAACGAGCCCTCTGGCGTCGCGAAAAGTACCTCTCGGCCGAAATGCAGGAACGCCGCCTGGCCTGGCGAATGGAACGCCTCTTCGGCCATCGAGCGGTCGCGGCCATGGAACGCTTCATCCTTTTCATGCTGCTGATATTCTGCCTGGTATTGGTTGTCGAAACTCCACTCATCAACTTCGAACTCGAGCACTGGCCCGATCACGGCATGGTCGTCGAAAGCACGTTCGCCTGGCTCGATTTGGGCATCTGCCTCGTCTTTCTGCTCGAATTCTGCCTGAAAATATCGCTGGTCAATCGCAAGTGGCTCTTCTTGCGCCGCAACTGGTTGACCATGCTGCTGCCATCCATACCGTTTGGATTCATCGCCTTCATCTCGCACCAGTTCTTGAGCGTCGTGGAACTGGGCGAAGGCGTTATGCTCTTGCGGCTGTTGCGGTTGCCCAGGATGATTCGCTGGCTGCGTGTTGCCCGCCCCATAATTCGTCTCTTCAGACTGCTGGGTTTCGCGTTGCAGGCTTCCGACCGTTTGGTGCGACAATTCGCACCCCTTTTGAACCGGAATTTTGTGCTCTTCGAGCGCGTATCGATTCCGGCCGAAGAACCGCCATACCGGCGGGCATTGCTTTCGCTGCGCGAGCGATTCAACCATCGGGCGTCGGAACTGATCGCCTGGTTGCCGCGCGAGTCACGCGAGTATCTTACCGAGGCCCGTCTGCGCGATCTGATGGTCGTTTTAGCGGCCACGGAAGTCGGCCACGTGGCCCCGCCCGGACAATTAAAAACCTCGGGCGCCCGCGAGATATCTTTGGAACGAGTTATCGCACGACTTTTGGCTGCCACTCCGGCCGGTGTTTCCGACCGTATCGGCCGCAAGCTGGCCACGAGCACCGTGCGCTGGTGCCGTTCGTTTGACGTGTTCGGGGTGCGTCGCTTGCCGCTGGTACGCGATCTGGTCGCGGCCGGGCGGTTATCGAGCCCATATGAAACAGCGGCGCAGGTGGCAAATCGCATTGGCGTGTTTCTCCGCCACTCGCTTGACCGCGTATATTGGGTGGCCGATCTCTACGGTACGGTCACCGCTCCGCAACTGGTCGATTCGCTCGGCGATTGGATGGTCAAAGGCACGGCCCGACCCACGCGCCGTTTCCTCATGCTGGGTATCGCGCTGTTGTTAGTCTCATATCTGGCCAGCCTATTGCCCATCGAAACGCTAAAATCCATAAGCCTGTCGCTGGAAAAGCTGGTCGGGGCGCCGCTGATTATTTTGGGCCTATTGTGTTTGTTGCCGCTGGTACTGGGCATGTGGTTTCGTCAGATCGCCGGCGAGGCCAGCGAATTTTACAACCGAGTGGCCGAGGCACAGTTTTTCGCCGCCACCAGACACTTGAAGCAACGCTTGGCCGAGCAATGTCGTGCGGTGTTGCAATCGCGGGTCATCGTGCCCGAAAATGATCTTAATTGGCAAAACGCCTCTGAAGAAAACGATGCAAACGAGCAAAACGTAAATGAACAAAATAGCGACACTCAAGAGGCCGTCGAGCAGCTTTGGGAGAATTACCTCGAAGGAGCGCCGTTCCACTCAAGCGACACGAAAACCACCAACCAACTATTGGGCAACCTCGTGTTGATCTCGGTAAGACGCACGCGACTGCGTTACGGGCGGGGACGCCACAAGCAACTTCTGCGTCTGGACCTGGCCAATTCGCACGGATCGTTTCGCGGCCCGCATTTGTGGTTCCATTTCATCTCGCGGAGCCTAGTGCAGCAGACGGCCAAGCTGGTTGTCGATTACAACACCCACGCCATACCGCTGCGCCGCGCGGCAACCGCACGACCGTCGCACATCCGACGCTATGTCAACTGGCTGGCCCGTCGGCAGGGAAAGAGCACGGCGGAAGTCGATTTGCCCCAGGCCATTCGCAGCCGCCTCGATTCGCTAAATTCATCCAACGGCAGTGCCATGGCCACGTCGCACTTCGATGATGGGACTAAAGCCAAACGACTCGTGCGCCGCCAGGGTTTCCAGAGCAACGATTTCACCGCCGTGCATTTCCTTTCGGCCGACTCGGATCTGGAGAGTAGCATCCGCCGCCGCTACGGCGATCAAATGGCCGACCTCATGCACCGCGATCGCCGCGATAACATCCGCCGCACGTTCCGCACCTATCCTCTTCATCATCTTTCCCGCGACCGCCGCACCTTCAACCCCTTGGCCTTCTACCAGCAGCATTTCGAGGGCGGGCGTGTCTTGCTCTTGCCGTTGAAAGTTGTTGTCTGGAGCCTCGTCTTGTTGTTCCGCGCGGTGTGCATGGTCTGTCGTTTCGTGGGCGAAGTCTTGCACCCCA
>CAZISU010000935.1:0-3191 GCA_964541935.1 uncultured Planctomycetaceae bacterium
GAGGATACCTTCTTCCTTTGGTTGCGGCCGAGCGAAGCGAGGCCGCGCTGGGAATACACCAACCTCTCAACAATCACGGACGAAGACATTCTCGGCGTCGTTCTCAAGACGGAACCACGGATGACGGCTTTTCCCGGCGATCTGGATCTCTATCAGTCCGTCAAGTCCGGAACCACAACCAGCGATGGCGAGGCGGTGAACATCGCAGACGATTCCTACACATCGGTCCAACGTATTTTGGAAACGGACCCGGATACGGCATCCGCATGGACGGCATCGGGCGTCAATGCCGTGCAGTTCGGCATCAAGACGGGCACGTAATAGAACACACAATAGCGAGGTAAGGCAGTCATGTCTTTACGATGGATGGAAGGCTTTGAGACGCTTGGTGCAACGACGGGCTCAACGGTCGAAGCACAGTTGAACCGCAAGTACGGGAACTTTCACGGGCTCACGCTTTACCCAGTTTGCGACCAGGCCAAATTGGCGGCCGGCCGCAAAGCCGGATACTCGCTTCAGGGTGCGTACGCCTATCCCACTTCCTCGCAGCGGTTCTTTTATGTGGTTGCCTCCGACGACGTGCCAACCAGCGATACCTGGATCGTCGGTATGGCGGTCAAGTTTGGCACATCCTTCCCCGACAACAAGGAAATCCTCGTTATCGGCAGCGGCGATAGTTCCCCCTATTACAATTTCTCCATCAAGGTATTATCTGACGGTAAAATATCAGCCTGCGGCGGTGGAAACACTCTGCTGGTCACAACGACCAACCCGGTTTTAGCGTCCGAAACCTGGCACTATGTGGAGGCGAACGTTGTCTGCCACGATACGGCCGGGTCTTACGAAATCCACATCGACGGCCAAACCGTCTTGAGTGGCTCAGGCGTGGACACCCGCGGCAGCGCAGATTCCCGCTACGTGTTGTTTCAACTTCAGAATTACTACCAGTGTATCGACGACATCTACATCTGTGACACGGACGGCACGATCAATAACGACTTTCTTGGCCAGGTCGTCATCGAAGGCATACTTCCCAGCGCCGAGGCTGACAGCAGCGATTGGACACCCGCCTCTGGAACCGACAACGCGGCCATGGTCGACGACATTCCGCCCGACGATGACACGTCCTATGTCGAGAGCAACACCGAGGATGCGAAAGATCTCTACGACTACGCCAACCTCTCGACGATCACCACCGAAACGATCCTCGGCCTGCAGGTCAATACGGACGCTCGCATGAATGCCTTTCCCGGTGACCTCGATCTCTACCAATCCATCAAATCCGGTAGCACGACCAGCGATGGGCAGCCAGCGAACATCGCCATAGATGAATACGAGGTCGCCACGCGGATTCTTGAAACCGACCCGGACACATCCTCCGCGTGGATCGTTTCGGGCGTCAACGCCGCACAGTTCGGCGTCAAGGTGGGAACCTAACCGCAAAATAGAGAGGTTTCCATGGCCGATCTCCGCGTAACCCGCCAAGTCGCCGAAGTTGTGGCATCCGATCCGCCGGCTGCACGATTGCTGTGGACAACCCGGCAGGTTGCCGAGGTGGTGGCGTCGGACCCGCCGCCCGAACGTGTGCTGCGCGTTACCCGCCAGGCGGTCGAGGTGATGGGCGTCGACCCGTCGGTTGAGCGGCGGCTGCGGGTTACCCGTCAGGCGGTTGAGGTGATGGCCTCCGACGCGTCGTCCGAGGGTACGGCAGTCACCGCGGAAACCACTCTTGCCATCGCACAATCGGGAGTATGCACCCATGTTGCCCGCCGCTCCGCCGGAAGCACGCTGAGCCTATCACATACGGCCGAAGTAAACTCGGTCTTTTGTGTCCAAGCGACGGATACGCTTTCTCTCGGGGTTCAGGCAATAGGCGCGGCGGACAAGTCGGCCGGCTCGGCGCTTGCACTTACCGATCAAGCCGTCGCCTTGGTAGCACGCTCGCTTGCTGCACAAAGCACTCTCACGCTGAGCGACACGGCGCAGGTAAGTCGGGCCGTTACTCTGACGGCCAGCAGTTCATTGTCGCTCACAGGCGATGCCACATCAGACAAGGCCGAAATGATCTCCGCGTCCAGCCCACTATCGCTGGGCCAACATGCAGACGCCGGGCTTATCAAGGAGATCTCGGCTTCCAACACGCTCGTGGTATCCGGCTCGGCGGATGCCATTGGCGTATCGCTGATTGAGGTTTCTGCCGCCAGTGTGTTGTGGCTGTCGGATCAGGCCGTGGGACGCAACTCCACAAAGCACGTTGCGGGCCAAAACGACTTGGCATTGGACGTCAACGCCGGTGGCAACAAGGTCGCGCAAGTCGCGGCCACCACGCCGATCTACTTCACCGAAATCACGCTCGACCGGCTTACGTTCGACGAAATCGAAGTCGAGCATGGCATCTTCGTTTCGGCAGGCGTCTATATCTACGTCGACCCCGACCCGACCGGAAACATTCTGTCCTTTGCCCAACGAGCGGAAGCCGTCCACGTTCGCGCCGACGGGATCAGCGTCACGTCCACCAGCGCCCTGTCGCTCGGGCAATCGGCCAACCCGACGCTGACAGGCGACACCACCAGCCAACTCACGCTTGGGCACTCCGCCTCGGCCACGGTTGGTAGAGTGGCGACCAGCGCGCTCGCGCTGGGCCAGCAAGCATCGCTAACAATCGAGCGCTTCGTCTCGGCTGGTTCGACACTCAGTCTGCACCAGACGGTCAACGTCGTGCTTGTGGAAGGCTGCATTACAAGAGCGTACACGCCCTTTGTCGGCTCAACAGACGATCCCAACGCCCCACCTCCACCTTCGACCACAGTTCCGACACTCGAACGGGTTGAAGGCGTTTATCTCTATTGGCCGCTCGATGCGCCCACAATGACCGTCACGCTGCGTGGTCCAGAACTGGACAACAAGGATCGGCTCCGCTTCCAACGGATCAACCGTGAGACGCGGGGCGGCACTCTGGTCGTCTTTGCCGATCCAATCTGGCCCAAGGTGCAGCAACTGACGCTCGAATTCATTGGCCTGGAGGAAGACGAGGCCCAATCGCTGCTCACGTTCATCACCGTCACCCTCGGTAAAGAGCTCGGCCTGCGGGATTGGGAGAATCGCCATTGGGTCGGTGTGATCGTCTCGCCCGACGAACCGATCATCCGCAACGGCCCACACAACATCAGCACGGCCCTTGAGTTCGAAGG
>CAZISU010000936.1:0-3190 GCA_964541935.1 uncultured Planctomycetaceae bacterium
CGTGCAAGCACGCACCCTACAATTGTTTACCAACAGCCGAGAGCGGCTGTTCCACAAAAACATTGCATAGGAGACTTCCATGTCTGCTGATAATTACAAAGAACATCCCTTGGTCGATACGACCGAACCGAATCTGCTGGAGCAAACGTTCGATTATTCGCTGCCTCCCTTGATTCGCTTCGACGGCCCGGCCATCGAAGTTATCGACGGTCGCCAGGTCGAGTTCGATCCGGCCGACTTGAAAAAGCGTGATATCGTCATCACCGATACCACTTTCCGCGACGGCCAGCAGGCCCGCCCGCCCTATTCAATCGATCAGATGGTCAAGATCTACGACCTTCTGGCCAAGCTCGGCGGCCCCAACGGCGTGATCCGTCAGACGGAGTTTTTCCTCTACACGAAAAACGACCGCGAGACGCTCGACCGTTGCCGCGATTTGGGACACAAGTTCCCCGAGTGTACCGGTTGGATCCGCGCCGTCAAAGGCGACTTCCGCCTGGTCCGCGAGGCGAAGCTCAAAGAAAGCGGTATGCTCACAAGCTGCTCCGACTACCACATCTTCCAGAAGCTCAAATTCAAGAGCCGCAAGGAGTGCATGGACAGCTACTGCGAGGTCGTCGATGCCGCCTTCGAAGCCGGCGTGCGGCCCCGTTGCCATCTGGAAGACGTCACCCGTGCCGACATCGACGGCTTCGTTCTGCCCTTCGTGCAGCGTCTCATGCGCATGAGCGAGCAGGTGCCCGACGAACTCAAGGCCAAAATCCGCCTGTGCGACACGATGGGATTCGGCGTCAGCTATCCGGGCGTCGAGTTGCCGCGTAGCATTCCCAAGTTGATCTACAAGATGAACCAGGAGTGCGGCGTACCCAGCGATCGCCTCGAGTGGCACGGCCACAACGACTTCCACAAGGTGCACGTCAACGGCGGCTCCGCCTGGCTTTACGGCTGCGACGCAGTCAACGCCACGCTCTTCGGCTTCGGCGAGCGGACCGGAAACCCGCCGCTGGAAAGCGCCATCATCGAGTACATCGCGCTGATGGGTGAACTCCGCGGCATTCAGACCGAGGTCATCACCGAGATCGCCGACTACATGCGCTCGATCGGGTTGCCCATCCCGGACAACTACCCAATTGTCGGAAAGGCCTTCAACACCACCCGCGCCGGCATCCACGCCGGCGGCCTGCGTCAGGACGAGCGGATCTACAATATCTTCGACACCACCACGTTGTTGAACCGTCCGCCGCGCGTGGCTCTGACCGACAAGACCGGCTCCGACGGCGTGGCCCTGTGGGTCAACGAGTTCTTCGGACTCAAAGGCGACGATCGCATCAGCAAGATCAAGTGCCACAAATTGGCCCGTTGGGTGCTGGACCAGTACGAGCAGGATGGCCGCATGACCGCCATCAGCGACGAAGAGCTGGAAGTCCAGGTCAAGGAACTGATGCCCACGTATTGGGAGAAGTATAAGGGTTAGCGGGGGCCGGCCTGTAGAACGGTTGTTAATCAAGGGCGCGTCCTGTAAGGGGCGTGCCCTTTTTTGATTAGAGGATGGGGGAGAAAAATGAGGAATGTCGAAATCAGAATGAGGAAAGAATTTAGAATGTCCAATGATCAATGTCCAAAGCCCAAAGCCCATAGCTCATAGCTCACACCTGAGAGTTGTTAGCCCAGCCGCTTGCGGCGGTTTTAGCACCGCGGTTATTCCCACTCGGCTTCGATACGCCGCTGTTTAGCGAAATCTTGCGAACCCACGCCCCGATCTTCCAGGCCGTCGTGCTTGAACACAACATCATGCACCCGCGCCGGCAGATCCGTGATCGTGCAAGGCGTTTTGTACGGCGTCCCGTCGTCGTCGACTTGCAAAGTATCATCGAGCCAGACGGTGGCCTCGAACGGGTGCGTGACAAAGTTCACATGCACCAGCCGCGGGCGGCTTGCCCAGAATCCGACCGCTACAAGGCCCAACGCCAGAACCATGCCAGCGAGCATGGCTCGGCGCGGCACACGAGACCGTCCGGCGGTCGTCGCCAGCAAATTGGCCTCCAATTCGTCGTGCATCTGCTGTGCGTCCGAGAACCGTTTCCGCGGGTCCGGCTCGCAAGCCCGCAGAGCCAGCTTCATGAGCACGTCGAGAGTCGGATCAGATACGATTTCCTGGGCACTCTTCCCCAGCCGCGGAAAACTCTCAGCCGGTAGCCCGCTGAGCATTTCGTAGATCACCAGCCCGGCGGCATAGACATCGGCCCGCGCGTCCATGCGTCCGTCGGGCGGCATATAGCTTTGCGTTCCAACGCGCGAAACTTGCGGCCCGGCTTCGGTCAAAAGCCCGAAATCCGCCAGCTTCAAATCCCCACCCAGAAACAAGCAATTGGCCGGTTTCACGTCGCGATGCACCATGCCCGATTGGTGCAAAAAGGCCAGCCCGGCCAGCAGTTGCCGTGCATATTGCAAACACTCGTCGCCCGACAACCGCCCGCTTTCGAGTCGACCGTGCAAGCTCGATGGCCGATAGCCCGCGTCGTCCGTGCCCGCTCCACCGCCAACGTCGTCGGCCAGATCCATCACATAGAAGAGATGCTCGGCCGTTTTGCCTACGTGGTGAATATTCAACAGGTTGGCATGCTGGCTGCCGAGGTTTGCTTCCAACCGCGTGATGGAGCAGATCTCGCGCCCGGCCGGATCGGCGCCCGCGAAGCCCGCGGATCCACCACCACGCAAGGGGATCACCTTGACCGCGCGTAGCCGGCCGGTGGCTTGACTTTTGGCCAGCCACACTTGCCCGAAACCGCCTTCGCCTATCATGCGGATCAGGTCGAAATCAGAAACTTGCGGCGTTTGATCGGCGTTTTCGTTCATTCAGCACATCTAAGACTCTAAATTGTGACGGTGTCTGTCGTTCCAAAGCCGCCGCAAGCGGCTGGGCTAACAAGCTATTCATCCAGATGCATCCACTAAAATGTGTGGAGAACCAAAAAACACAACCGAGGACGGCTGTGCTACAAACATGGCTTTACGCCATGACGATTGTAGAACAGTCGCCCCCGGCTGTTGCTTTGGATTGATTGTCGGCAGGCCGCGTTATCGTGCCGCAATATAACGTGTTCCTAACGGGCCACTTGCTGATCTGTGGACGGCGCCGGTCCGGTTTCGTAGGTGCCGAACTCGAGGTTGCCGTCGCCGTCGAAGCGGG
>CAZISU010000937.1:0-3190 GCA_964541935.1 uncultured Planctomycetaceae bacterium
GTTCAGAGTGCAGAACCGCAACTTGTGGCAAGCTTTCTGTAGCTTGGCAAAAAGGTTTACGTTTGTTAATGAAGCGTCCCAGAGCACGAAAGCGTTTTTGTCGCCAGTCAATGAGGCGACCGTCGCGGATGAAAGTGTTTTCATAGAGCTGGACATTGCCGCCGAAGGCTAAGATAACAGCGGCTTCCTGCTGTAGCATGGCGAGTGGTTTGGCGCACCAGGTCTGCTTTTCATCGTGGCGATAAAAGGTCCAGAGCATGAGGTCCCAGGGCTTACCCCGAGTCGACATGAAACGGGCCTCCTGACGGACACCTCCGACGGATTGAACGTCGCCGCTAATCCAGTCGACCGGGACCCTGGGTTCACCCGGGTGCTGTAGGGTGTGCAACCAGGCTGAACAGATCAGGAGTTCCGGCTTGTATTTGTGCATGGCCTCGCAGTAACGGGTGACATAATCTTCGAAGTTTTCCCGGGTAAAATTCCACCAGGCGGGCCAGTCGGAATCCTTTTCATCCCGGGGAGCCTTTTTGCCGCCCGAATGATGGCGGTAGGCCAGGAGGCACTTTTTGCAGTAACAGGGTTCGACCGCCCAGATGTCACCGTCGACCCAGAAACCGTCAACCTGATAACGGTCGACCAATTCCCGCATCTGCGGCAGCATAAGCTCTTCCTGATAGGAGCCCAGCGGGCACATCTTTTTGTCGGCCTTGTCCTTTGGCTTTTTTCCCTTGGCGTCGACCACGCACCACTCCGGATGCAATGCGCCGGCTGCATTGTCCCAGATGCCGGAATAGTGACAGTGCAAGGGAATGCCCAGTTCGCGGGTCGCTGTCCGCCATTGTTTCAGGGCATCCTTTTTCAGGCCCTGGGGCACCGAGGCATGTCGTGAACGACTGAACCAACTGGTGTAACCGGGATGTCCCTTGCAGTCGCATTGCACAAAGTCGGGTCGGCTGAGTTTGAGGTTGGCGGCCAGATGCCCCGGGGAGCTGCGTGTGCCGAGCTCGGTATCCTGCTTTCCGGCGTGCAGATCGTAGTGCAGACCGAAGTAATGCCTTTTGGAGTGCCATTTTCCGGGAGTTGTCATGAGGGTTCCTTTGTGAATTTAGTTTATGTCCTCGACAGTCACAAGTTCTCGACCCGATCTTAACACCGCCTGACGATGGTCAGAAGTCGGCGTCGCGCTTGATCAAATCCATGTTAAGACTAGTCATTTCCTCCACAATTTCAAGCATCCGCTTGTAGTTCCTTGAGTATTCCCTGGCGATGGCGACGCGATTCTTTCCAAGGTAAATGTCGCCGCCGAGATCGGTTCGCGATGGGGGATGCCGCTCTTTGTGCACCTGCGATCCACCGCCACGCCCGCTGCTGGCTCCGCACGCCCGGCTTGTACTCAGAAGTTTTGACTGGCGAGAAGGAGAAAAGCTGTGGGTGGCCGAATTTCGGGGGGAACCGCACTACTCCGCACCCGAAACCCCGAGCCACTTCCGAATATCCACCTCGATGACCTTGGCCCACCGTTCGTAGCCAGCCGCGTTCAGGTGCAGCAGGTCGGGTAAATAGAGGTTTTTGTTAAGAGCGGCGTCCGGCCCGACGAAAACGTCGTTGATATCGCGGTAGAACACGTGCTTACCGTCGTCGAACCCGGCGATGATCGCGTTGGTGGCCTCGTTGTTCTGGCGGGCCGGATCGTCCGCGTTGCCACGCGCAAAGAGCCCGAGCAGCAGAATCTTCGTGTCGGGGAGCCGACTCCGCAGCCGCTCGACCACCGCGGCCACGCCGGCCGCGATCTGTTCCGGGGTGTTGGGCTTGCCGGAGGCCCAGTTGTTGTTGGTGCCGATCTGGAGCGCCACGACCTTCGGCTCGATCCCGTCGAGCTCGCCGTTCTCGATCCGCCAGAGCAGATGCTGGGTCGCGTCGCCGCCAATGCCGAAGAAGGCGGCCCGGCAATGGCCGTAATACTTGTCCCAAACCGCCTTGCCCTCGCCACCCCATCCCTCGGTGATCGAGTCGCCCAGGAAGAGCAGACCGATGCCGCCTTGCTTCGCGCACGCCTTCAGAGCCTCGTATTTCGCCATCCAGACGTCCCGGCGCTGGCAGGGGTTCACCGCCACCGGAGTCGTGGCGGGATTCGGTACAACCGCCGTGTCAGGGGCAATCGCCGCGAGAACGGCTGCACCCCATTTCGCGGGCTCGCCGAAACTCTGGCCGTTGTTGTATTGACAATAACCCAACGACATGTCGCCGCTTTCGTTGCTGATATTGACTTGCAGTCCCATCCGCAGATGGATCCCCGTGGCCGGCGAGAGGCCGAGAAGTCGCCAGGGGATTCTGCCTTCGGTCGTCCATCCGTCCCCGTTGGCCGCCTCGCGGAACCACACACCACTGTCACCCAGTTCGGTCACCTCCGCAAGGCGACGGCCTCCTTGTGCGCTTTGCAAAGTCAGCACGGAGTTCCCTCCGCTGTCCCGCCACCCGTTCACGTGCAGGACCACGTCTCCCGCCCCGGGTGCCTTTCCCGCCTCGGCGCCCGGACCGGCGAAGAGGCGAATCTGGAAGCTGTCCCCACGCCAGAAGTCATGCGCCGGGGCGGCGTTGACGAGCGGGAATGGACTGTGCACCTCGAAGGCGAAAAGGAGGTGATCCGGATTCCACGCGGCAGCGAAACGGGCATCCATGTCGCCCAGCGTACTCGTTCGCGGGGTCGGCTTGGGGGCGGACTGGCCGGAGACGAACTCGAGTACGAACCGCGGAGTCCATGAGGAGGCGGGCCATTCGGCCGGATTCCCATCCAGGATCGTGCCCTTGTCGCGCCGGGCTATCCGGATCGTGCCTTCCTCGGCCACCGTTGCCCGCGCTCCCGGACCGGTTGCCGGCGCATACTTGTCGAGACTCACCACGGCATACGGCGTACTGGAGACGACGGCGCCGCGGCTGTCTCGAACGTTCACAAAGATCCGGATTTTTCGATCGCCGCCGAAGGGAGGCCTGAGCGTCGCACACCACGTGCCGCTCTCATCCGGGGCGGCGGCCTCACCCCTCCAGAGGGCTTCGGTGTAGGCGGCGTCAGGCACAACGTCGCACCAGTAGACGGACACATGGGTCAGCGGGAGATCGGCTTTGGGGCGGATCCGCACCTGCACCCCATCGGCGGCAACGGTTGCCTCAACGAGTTCCGGATCGGGAAAGG
>CAZISU010000938.1:0-3189 GCA_964541935.1 uncultured Planctomycetaceae bacterium
AAAAACAAGGAATCCCGCAGGCAATCTCGTTGGTGGGCGGAACCAAGTTGGCCAAGGGGCGGTTTGGAATCACGCTCGAGAGTGCGGAGCATCGGTGCAAGATCGTGCAGGTGGATCGCAAGGCCGAAACGATTACGATTGCCTCCCCGCCAGCCAAGCTGGAGTCAATCGTGGGCGCCGAGATCTTCATCACCAACCCGCACCGGCGGATCGCCTGCAAGGTTCTTGCAGCCAAAGCGGTTCCCGCAGGGGCCGAATTGCGACTCAACTGGGACTCACGCATCGGCGTGGGCCGATGCACCTCGGTGTCGGACCAGCGGATTCTGACCAGTACGCCGTTTACGCTGCAGCGGTTTCGCTACTATCACGGGGCTCGCGTGACCAACGCCGACGGCAGTGCCGAATATCGCATCCTCGATGCATGCAGCAAGAAGGCCGTTATTTTGGACCACAAGATCCACCCGGACGCCACGGCCGCCGAACTGTCCCGAGCGTTTCCCCGTGGCTCGTGGTTCGAAATCCATGACTATGGCGTGGGTGACGAAGTAGTCTGGCCGTCTTGTGCCAGCGTGACCCTCGAACGGCCCGGGCAATATCGCGTAACTGCGACGGTCCCCGTCAAAGTGGAACTGCCCAAGGGCAGCAATGTGACGATTGCGGCGCCGGGGCTTAGATCGGAGCCTTTCGTTACTCGAGCAGGCTCGAGTCAATGACCTGCCCATCGTTGCGACTTCCCAGGTTCATATAAACCACCGGGTCAATTTCGTAGGAGACGCCGCGTACCGATCCGTCGCAAAACGACGCATTGATGCCGCCCGAATGCGCGCTGCCAAAAGAAACATTGGCGTTGAAACCTTGGCGGTCTCGATATGGACCTCCGTACTGCGGATCTGTGACCCTGAAGTTATCGTTGTTCCACCCGACATACAGATTCTCGTTGTCGCCGCCGTCGGTGCCCGTGGTGTACCCTTCCGGAGCGATATATTTTTCGGCAATCAAAAGCGTGCTGGATGTGCCGTCCGAAATTTCGCTTATCCGAACTTCGCTACGATAATATGAAATGCCGTTGGAGTTCTTTCCCGGGATGTCGGGCCATATGAAACCGCTAGCCACCGTTTCTGAAACCGTGGCGGGGTCTGCTCCGTTATAAAAGTTGAGGTACTCGCTACCGGCACAGGCCGCATAGTCCGAGCGTGCCGAGACGCCATCGTAGTAGATGTGCGGAATATCTCCGGTGTGATAAGGGTTATTCACGCGCTTGTCCGGATAAGCCAGAGCCGAACGCCGGCTAGGACAGATATAGGAGTTCACGGGTGTGGCGAGTCGCGCCTCCATGGCCAGTCGCCGTTGTTCGCCGTCAAGATTCTCGCCCATCACGAAAAGATCGTTCTGTTCTATAAAGGGCAGCACGCAGAATCCCCATCCTCC
Source organism: uncultured Planctomycetaceae bacterium (assembly GCA_964541935.1). GTDB lineage: Bacteria > Planctomycetota > Planctomycetia > Pirellulales > Thermoguttaceae > JAFGTN01. The sequence goes on from CAZISU010000938.1 coordinate 1,429, forward strand.
CGGCTGGTCCTTGCCGAAGGCTCGTTCTGGCTCGCCGATCCACCGCCAGCCCCAACCGCCGGTGGGATAATGGCCGTGAGATCCCTCAATCTGCAATGACGCCAGGGCGAGTTGCTTGAGATTGTTGACGCATTGCGAGCGACGGGCTGCCTCTCGGGCCGCTTGCACGGCCGGCAGCAACAGCGCGATAAGGATTCCAATGATTGCAATCACCACCAGAAGTTCTACCAGTGTAAAAGCGTTGCGTTTGCGAAGACTCATGTTTTTCACCTTTGGTAATCGTTAACTGTGTTTTTTGGTTAGCCAGGACGCCGCTCGGAGTCTGCCGGTACTCGATTATTGCAGGGTCACGATAACAAGCATACTCAAATTGAGAAGGAGAGCAAACAGTAGGTGCAACTGCACATTGATTTTTGCTATACCCATCAGTCCCACGGGATCGTTGTGATGTGTGCAGAGAACCTTCGTTATACGGGGAAGGAAAATCACATAGGGGGCCAGCGCGGCCAGCAGAGGCCAGCCGTATCCTGCAAGCTGGACCGCCACCGCAATTACATTGCACACGAGTGCAAGTTGCACGGCCACGTAGACCGCCGCCGTGGCCGAACTGCCCAGTCGAGGAGCGATTCCTAGTTTTCCGGCCTGTTTATCGGCGGGCAAGTCGATTAGTTCCCCGATAAGGAGAATTGTCACGGTGCTGAGACCGCCGATTGGCATGGCGATATACATCACGGGATGCAAATCCGCGTTTTGACTGACGTAAGCCAGCAGCATTGCCATGGGACCGAAGCTAAACCAGACGGCAACTTCGCCAATTCCACGATAAGCCAACTTGATCGGAGCCGCCGTGTAATATTTGCTCAGGAAAGCAGACCCGAGAAACAGGGCCCACAGCAGGATCCACTGAGATCTTTCCACGCAGAAGGTCAAGGCAATCGTGCCCGCTAGAGCTAGAATCAGGCCCGCTCGGGCCAACGTGTACATTCTGGCGGTCAACTCCGGATACTGGACCAGTATTCCAGAACCTCCGCTGAACTCATTGCGGTTATCGTTTATCTCATCCGCGCCCTGAATGGTATCGTAAATATCGTTGTAAACGTTAGTGGCTGTGTGTAGGCCTATGCCGATCACGAGCATAAGCAAAAAATTGAGGATCTCGAAGCGGCCGTCCACATGATATGCCAGCAGCGTCCCGAATAGCAAAGGCGACAGCAATGCCGTAAAGAACGGCGCACGTGCCATTTGCAAAATGGTTGGATATTTTTGCATCAGAGGCTTTCCTTTTGTGGTGTCACACGTTTCACAACGGGCGAAAGGTTCAGCAGTCGGGCCAGATCCCCCATGGTTTCCATGCCGACGTGACGGCCCGTGCCCCGAAATGCTTCGCGGCCGGCTTGGCGTTTTAACTCGCTCAAGACGACGTGGATCGTGCCGTTGAGTGTTTCTACCACGCGGCCCTCCATATTGACGGGTGTGGGAGCGTGTAGAGAATGGCCTTCGGCGCCAATCACATGCATTTCCAGGCGTTGGTGTTTGTCTTGAACGACGAGCTTGATGTGCTCGTCGGTGACGTCTAGTTTTTCAATTTTGGCGCCCGTGTAGGTGGCGAAGCGATGCAGCTTTCCCTGGTGCCATAGTCCGATGATGAAACCGGCAAAAGGTCTGTGCAGCCATAGTATGATAGCCACCGAGGCGGTAAGACTGGTGCCGGGCGCGGCGAAGTGGTTGCACTGAAACCAGGTCCATGCCTCGGGAAAGCTT
>CAZISU010000939.1:0-3184 GCA_964541935.1 uncultured Planctomycetaceae bacterium
GATCTGGCGGGGCTATTTCAACGGGCCATGGGCAACAGCGGCTTCCTTTGGGTGTTGCTGGTCGAGGTTTGCATCGGCATCCTGGTGGCTTTCTTCCTGCGTTCCGCCTCGACGCAAGAGTTTAGCCGAGTGATGGGCCGCCGCTTGCGGACCCGGCAACACGTGCAGCTTTTCGGCTGGCTTTTGGGAATGTGTATTTTCTTCAGCGACTACTTCTCGCCGCTGTTGACGGGCCCGGTCCTGCGGTATCTGACCGACAAGGTGAAAGTCTCACGGGAAAAATTGGCTTATATATGCGATTCGACTTCCGCACCCATGTGCGTGTTGGTGCCCTTCAGTGCCTGGAGTGTTTATATTGCCGGACTGCTGGCCCAACAGGAATCCGTACCCGACGAAGCGGCGGCCATGAACATTTTCATCTCTTCGATCGGATACAATTTTTACGCCATCGGGGCCGTGGCGATGGTGGGGTTGTTTGCCAGCGGAATCATACCGGACTTTGGGCCCATGCGTCGCGCCGAACAACGGGCAGCTAACGAGGGCAAGGTCTTGGCCGACGGGGCCGTGCCGATGATGGCCGCCGAGTTGTGCGAGATCGAACCGGCCAAGGAGATCGAGAAGCCGCGTCTGATTGTCAACCTCGTTGTGCCACTGGTGATCGTGGTTTCCGTAGCAGTGGGGAGTTGGCTGTTGGCCGGCAACGTGCTCGTGCTGGAAGCCTTCATGCTGGCAGTCGCCTATCTGGGCATCGCCCTGTGGTTCCAGAAAGTGCCGCTCCGCGAAGTTGTCAGGACGGGTGTCGAGGGTGTTAAGGGAGTCGCTCCAGCGGTGATTCTTTTGGGACTGGCTTATAGCATCAACACCGTCAGCAAGGAACTCGGCGCTGCCCCTTTCATGCTCGAAATGGTCGATGGATGGCTCACACCCACTTGGCTGCCGGCGCTGGCTTTTACGTTGTGCGCCTTCATCTCATTTTCGACCGGCACATCTTGGGGCACATACGCCATTGTGATTCCTATCGCCATACCGTTGGCAGCGGCCTTCAGCGGGGGCGAAAGCGACCACCTCATGCTGGCCACGTTGGCGGCTATCGCCGGTGGAGGAGTTTTCGGCGACCACTGCTCTCCGCTATCCGATACAACTATTCTCTCGTCGTTCGGCGCGGCCAGCGACCATATCGACCACGTCAAAACACAGCTCCCCTATGCCTGCACGGCGGCGGTCGGAGCGTTGCTCTTGTACCTGATTCTTGGAGTATTATCGTGAAAATCGCAGTTCTTGGTTCTGGCAACGGCGGCTGCGCCGTGGCCTTCGATTGGGCTCAGGCCGGGCACGAAGTGGCCCTCTTCGATTTTGAACAGTTTAACACCCAAATCCAGGCCATCGCCAGTGCCGGTGGAATTTATGCGCAAGGCCAACTCGAGGGCTTCGCGCCTGTGAAATATGCGGGGCACGACATTGAACCGGTTGTTGCCGATGCCGAGTTGATCTTCGCCGTGGGGCCCGCATACAGCACGCGTCCCTTCGGCGAGGCCTGCCGTGGTTTGCTGCGAGAAGGGCAAACCGTCGTCGTTTGCCCCGGCTCTTGCGGCGGAGCTCTGGTTATGAAAACCGCGCTGGGAATGAACGTCGAAAGCGATCGGATCATTGTGGCTGAGACTTCCACGCTGCCCTACGCGGTTCGTTTGATCGAGCCGGGAAAGATCAACGTCTTCCTACGTCTGAAGGCCGGCGTTTTCCTGGCCGCCTGCCCCTCGCGGCATACGACCGCCGTGCTCGACAGAGTACAGCAAGTATTCCCTTTCATTAGTCCTGCTAAGAACATCCTGCAAACCACACTGCAAAACGGCAATCCGATAATCCATCCGCCCATTTCACTCTTAAATGCTGGGTTGATCGAGCGCACCGCGGGCGACTTCTGCTTCTACGAAGACGGCGTCACCCCCGCTGTGGGACGTATGATCGAGGCCCTCGATCTCGAACGGATCGCTTTGGCCTACAGGCTCGACATTGATCTGCTCTCCGACCCGGTGCTAGGCATGCAACAGGGCTACATGCAAGAAGCCACCTACGACAACGGATACAGCCAGGCCGAAGGCTTCCGTGGCATCAAGGCACAAAGTAGCCTGGACTACCGCTACTTCCACGAAGACGTCGGCTATGGGCTGGTCTTCATGACCGATTTGGGAAAACAAATCGACGTGCCCACGCCCAATATGGACGCGGTGATAACAATCGTGTCTTCCATAATGCAGCAAGATTATCGCAAGGAAGCCCGGCGAACCATGGCGGGCCTTGGGTTGGCCGACTATACGTTGGAAGACTTGAAGGCGGTCTTGTAAGCAAGGGCGGGTTTTCAGATATAAATGACGCGTGGTTTTGCGGAGATGCGATGTTGATAAGGCCGTAAGATCCCACAGCTTGAGTCACATACAATAAACTGGAAATTTATTTATGATCATAGGTATTCCTCGCGAAATAAAAGAAGCCGAATATCGTGTCTCGCTTACTCCGGTGGGTGTCGAGACTCTTGTCGCCGATGGGCATTGTATTCTGATTGAAACCGATGCCGGCGCCATGGCCGGCATCACCGACGACGATTACCGCCGCGCCGGAGCCGATATTTTGCCCGACATGGGCTCGGTCTACGCCCGAGCCGACATGCTGCTAAAGGTCAAGGAGATCCTGCCGCCCGAATTCGAATTGCTCGAAGAAAAACACATCGTCTTCACGTACATCCATTCGGCGTTTCGGCCAGAGGAAACGCAGGTTCTTCTCGACAAAAAGGTCATCGGCATCGCTTACGAGGACGTGATGACCGACGATGGTAAATTCCCGCTCTTGGTGCCGATGAGCGAGATTGCCGGCGAGGTCGGCATGTTAATGGGCATTCATTACAACATGACCACTAGCGGTGGCCTGGGTGTTTTGCCCGGCGGAGCGCCAGGGGGCGAGCCCGCCAAAATTGCCATTCTCGGCGCGGGGCACGTCGGCCTTGGAGCCGCCAAATACGCCCTGGGTCTGGGCGCCGACGTGACCATTCTCGACGTCGATATCGACCGCATGAGGCAGATCCGCCAGACGATTTTCCCCGGCGCTCGGACGCTGTATTCCAGCCCCGCCAACGTCAAGCGAATTCTGCCCCACACCGATATCCTCGTCAACGCCGGCGCAGTCGTGATAT
>CAZISU010000940.1:0-3178 GCA_964541935.1 uncultured Planctomycetaceae bacterium
CGTCATGTTGTGTGCGTTGGCCCCAGGTTACGGCGTTCTGTTTTTAGCGTTAATGGTCGCTGGCCTGGGCGAAGGAGTCAACGAAGGACTGGCCACGCCTTTTGTGCAAGAGTTACATCCCAACGAACCGGGACGCTACATCAACTTTGCACATTCATTCTGGTCAATTGGGATCATGGTGACCGTGCTGGTTTCCGGCGGCCTGATCTCCTTAGGAGTGAATTGGCGGGTGCCGGTTGCCGGCGCGGCCTCGGTGGGCTTCATCGCTGCCGCTCTTTATCTGTTTCCGCAATCTCGCGGACGCGAATATCCTGAACATCCTGAACCCATTCACTGGAAGGTGATATGGGGTCGCACCTTGAAGATCGTTAATACGCCACGGTTCTGGCTGTTCTTCGCCGCGATGTTCGTGGCAGGTGGCGGGGAGTTCTGCCTGACCTACTGGTGCGCGAGCTTCATCCAACTGAACTTCATGGGCGCGGCCTGGGCCGGTGGCGTTGGCACGGCCTGTTTTGCCGGCGGTATGTTTCTGGGTCGATCGGGGTGGGGCTATCTGATTAAGCAGCATCAGTTGAAACAACTCATCGTTTGCTCGGCCCTGGCAGGGACAGTTATTACGTTGCTGATTCCACTGCTGACTATCCTTTGGGTGTTGTTTGGTATGCTTTTTCTGGCGGGCATAGCCACCGCCCCATTTTGGCCCAGCGTGCAGAGCTACTGTGCCGACCGTATGCCCGAAAACGATACCACGATGTTGTTCATCCTGCTCTCATGCGCTGGAATTCCCGGCTGCGGTGTCTTGACTTGGCTGATGGGATATATTGGCGACCAGACGGGTGATCTGCGACTGGCTTTCTATCTTATACCGGCCTGCTATGTGACGTTGGCGGCGATTATCGGATTTGAATGGCTGATATCGGCGAGGAATAAAGGGGCCTTGACCGACACCAATTAATTCTTATGGAATGAGTTCTCGCATGCACCAGAATGGTAACTAACAGTGATACTTGGCAGTCAACATGACCTTGATGGATGCGGAAAATAGAATATCCTGGAGATAACAAACGAGATGCACGAATTTGATAATATTTCATTTCGGTTGTTGACCTGCCTGGTGTTCGCCATGTTCTTTAGCGGCGGCTGCTCACCAAAAGAAAATGATAGCAACCATGATCCAAATGAACAAGGAGGTGACGATGCAAGCGTACAGGATAGCATAGTACCAAAAGAGCACCTTACCCACAGTTTCATGAACCCCTTTGAATGCCAACTTATTGGCCAGCACTATAATCCGTCAGTTTACACAGGCTTTCCGCCTGAAGCTGCCGAGACGGAGGAGGCTCGCAAGTTGGTCTTATGGCATCTGTCTAAAAAGGATGTCATAATGTTAAAGGACCCTGAGATACCAGACGGGGATTTGAAAAGAGTCCGCATTCGGCTTTTCGGAAAGGAGAAGGATGGAAATCGACCATCCATAGCAGTCTACACGAATGGCCATGTTGGCTCAAGCGTGGAAGTGATTGTTGGATACCCAGGGCCGGGGAGAAGATTCGAGACAGTTCGGTTGTTTGTGGCTAACGAGGAAGTTGTTCAGAGAATCAACGAGTTGTTTAACATGCTGCAATCGACACCCGACGGCACAGCTGAAGAGAGTTGAGTGGCAACATGTGTAACAGCTCGGGGTGGGAATTGAAATAGTTTTACCTGCGGTTGATAGCAGGATTTCCTATCCTCTGTTTAATTCGATCAGATAAGAGGTGAATAATGAGTAACATGAAAAGACGTCAATTCCTAGGAACCGGCCTTGCCGCTGGGGCCGGTGTTGCATCTGCCGCGCTGGCCGCGACGGTGCAGGCGGCCGATGCCGAGAGCTCCTTGCGGGCCGGGGTGGCTAAAAGCGATATTACAACCGATGCCGAGGGCGTGCGGGTCAACGATCCGCTCTATGCCAAGGCGCTGGTTATGGACGACGGACGCACAAAGCTGGCTATCATCGCCATGGACGCCACGGCGATCGGCGGGATCGGCGAAATTGGGGACGACTTTCTGCCCAAGCTGCGCGGGCGGATCGAGAAAGAATTGGGCCTGCCCGGGGCTAATGTGCTGGTGAACGCCTCGCATACTCACCCGCCGGGCCGGTTATTGTGCAATGCCAAGGAGCAGGTCGAACGAACTTTTGACGCCGTTCGGCGCGCCATAGGCTTGATGGTGCCGGTCAAGGTCGGCTCGGGCGTCGGGCATGAAGATCGCATCATGATGAACCGCACCTTGCGGCTAAAGAACGGCAAGCATTGGACTATCCGCCACTCGAACCCTTGTCCGCCCGACGAAGACGTGGCCGGCGTGGGGCCGACCGACCCGCAGATCGGCGTTCTGCGGGTGGACCGCTGCGACGGACGCCCGTTGGCAGTGGTCTATAATTTTGCCAGCCATCCGTACGTTACCGTGCCTCGCGGTGGCGTGACGGCCGACTACCCGGGCTTCGCCTCGAAGGTGATCGAAGACAACCTGGGCGGTGGCAACCCAGCCGACAGCAACACTGCCGACAGCAACTCAGTCGATGGGGCCATGGCCCTGTTCCTGCAAGGAGCGGGCGGGGATATTACCTCTGTGCTTTATAAAGATCCCAACCGCCCCAGGGATTCCGAGCCCTTGGGCCGCATGCTGGGCCTCAGCACATTGGACGCGGTGCGCGGCATCCAGACTAAAGACGCCAAGCTCAGCGTGATTACCGAGACGATTGAACTGCCGCGAAAGTTCGACATGCCGCAATTGATCGAAAAGCTCGAAGCCGAACAGGCCCGCCTGCTGGCGTCGCTGCGTGGCACGAGCCTGAACCTCAAGACCTTTCTGCCGCTATACATCAAACAGGCCCTCGATCCCGAGCACCCCTCGTATTACAGCTACCGCTACTTGCAAGCCGAAAAGACGGGCAGCGATGAGATGTCGGGCATCGACGCTTGGAACCGCGGACACGTTGCCAAGTATCTCCGCAACATCCGCGCCATGGAAAAAATGGCCAGAAACCAGGACCGTATCGCCACGCTCCATCGTCACCTGGCCACAAACAAAAAAGCCGGCAGCCCGACCATGACCACCGAGGTGCAGGGCATAAAAATCGGCGACTGCGTGTTCATCACCTCGGCGACCGAAGCCCTCGTCCAGATCGGCCTGAACG
>CAZISU010000941.1:0-3178 GCA_964541935.1 uncultured Planctomycetaceae bacterium
GGATGGCAGACAAACTCACGCAGGGTTATGTCGGCCAGATTTGCGTGACGCGAGAAGTCCGCTCCGGATGGGCCGAAGTTAAAATCCGTTGCGGTGCCCGCGCGGCAAGCATATTCCCATTGTGCCTCGCTGGGCAACGAGAACGGTTTACCCGTTTTATCGCTTAGCCAACGGCAGAAATCCATGGCACTCTGCCACGATACTCGCACTACTGGCTGCTGAGGTTTATTGACGTAGAAGCCTCGCACGCCAAACTGCATGGCATGTTTCGATTCGACACGGCTATCGTGCGTGGGGTCGAAGAGAGAATACAGTGCGTTTGTGACTTCGAGGCTAGCCATCCAAAAAGGTTTTTCGATTTTCACAAGAGAAGCCGCGCGTTCGTCGGGCTGGCCGTGGGGATCGCCCATGACGAATTCTCCGGCCGGTATCAGAACCATTTCCAACTTCTGTCCGCCGCCGAGTTCGATCGTTCGCGTTGTCTTTCCCGCGGCCGTTTGTCGGTGCTGTGCTTCTTTCGCATCGAACGGCCATGTGGAGCAGTTTTTTATGCTCTCATCAAGCTTGACGGCCGGCACTTTTCGGGGAGCCACCGGTTCGGGCTTGCCATTTACGGGATTGAAGATTTTCTCGGGATCGAAATCCATGCCGGCGTATTGCTGCAAGAGTTCACGCCGCCGCCGGGCAACATGTTTAACCCTTTTTTCGCCGGCGATTTCCGTCCAGGTTCCGTGAAAGGGCGCGTTGAGATCGATCCAAGTTGTTAATCGATCCCAAGCTTCGGCGTCTAGCTCGACTCCGTGGTGGCCCTTTTTGAGCATTTGCACCAACTGTGTTGTGTCGGCGTGAAACTCCATGGGCACAAGTATGCGGTAGTCGCTTTCCAAGCCGGGCCGTCGCACGTAGCGGTGCAATTCGGCATAGGAAGTGGAGAAGTGGCCCGCGTCTTTGCCGCCGAAGTGGAAGGTGCTGTCGTAGTCGGTTATATTTTTCAGTCCGCGCAGATCGAAGGCGGTGGAGCCCGCTTTTTGCGGCGAGTCGTCTTGATGCGTTTGGTCGTTGTGGCAGCCTATGCAATACTTGTCCAGGACCGGCTGGACTTCGCGGCGAAAATTGAAGCCCCGCGCGGGGCCGTGCCACGGGGTGATCTCGGCCGGCTGACGACGATATGCCGCCGTCGTGAACTTGGCTGGCGGGCCCGTGTTCTGGCTTTCGTGGCAGCCCACACACGAGAGCACCTCGCCCGGCATGGCTGTAAACCAGCTACGCATCAACTGCAAGGCCTTGCCTTCGGCATCCAGCGGTTGCACGGCGATAGGCGTGTTGGCCGGGATGCGGAACACGGCCGAACCGTCGGCCTCGACTGGAACCGTTCCCACAATTCGCTTTATGTCCCAAGGGCCTTCCATGCCCACCACGCCCTGCGGCCCGCCCATGCCCGGGTATAAAAAGTGATAGCCGATGATCCGCAGTTTCTTCACCGTGCCGCGAGGAATTCCCTGCAAGCCTCCGCCGGCATAGATGTCGGACAGATACACAATGGCATCGTCGCGGGTAGGGTCAATCTTGTCCGGAACCAGCGGCGGTCGCGGCGTTTTTCGAAGCGGCACCGGTTCGAGCAACGCATAGCCTTTCTCTTCGCGCAACAAGACCATACGGTCGAAAACATCCACCAGATATATTCCCCACGCGGACGTCGGCGTCGGTTTCGAGGCCACCAGAAAGTATTTTTCGCTAAGCGGATAGGGGTGCAGAAATTTTGGCCAGGAATTGTCGACCAGATTGTCGGCGATGATGGGCTCGACCGTTTTTCCGCGGCCGGGGATACGCTGCACGGCGCCGTTTGACTCGCGGCGTCCCTTGCTTACGTCGAAAATAACCAACTCTCCCATGCGACGCACGCCGTGGTGCCCGCTCACTATGCCCACGAACTTGTTGGGGTGGTCGGGAATCGGTCGGGCATAGAAATTCGAGTTGGGCCAGTAGGAATTGCTGCCGTAGTATTCCATTTGTCCCGTGCCGTCGGGGTTCATGTGGAATAGAACGCGATCGTGGCTGTGCGGCGTGTCGGTGTATTCCCAGCGCAGGTACATGACGCGGCCGTTGGGTAAAATCGTGGGGCACCAGTTATGTTCCTGGTCGAAACAGAGTTGGCGAATCCCCTTACCGTCGGCGTTCATGCGGTACAGATTGGCGATGATAGAGCTTCCGTTGACGCAAGGCACGGCGGCCATTGGAGCAGTCGAGCCATAAATAATGTCGCCGTTGGGTAAATAGCAGGCGTCGTAATTATCGACGTCCGCGTGTTGGCCGGGGGTCAGTTGTCGCAGACCGCTTCCATCGGTTTTGATTTCGAAAATGTGCCAGCGGTTGTGTGTGCCGATCGATGAAAACAAGAGCTTGCCGGCGTCGTAGTCGAGATCGATGTCGCCCACAAAATGCGAGCCCGTGGGGCGATATAGGCGGTTCAGCTTTCCACCCAAGGCCGCTGGCGAGAGGACGTTGATTTCGTCGTCAAAACCGCGGCGAGGCAAGGCACAGTTGCTTTGCCAATTGCAGGGCAAGCCAAGAGCGGGCGATTTTTCTCCGCGGCGAACAAGCAAAAGCTTATCGAAATTCATTAGTGGGTTTTGCAAGGCGACATCGTATTCCAGCCGCGCGGCATCGATGTATAGCCGGCAAAAGGCTGCCCATTTCGTCTTGTTATCGGGTAGTTTTTCGGCCTTTTCCCACTGCTTGGCAATTTCTTTCGCCCGGGAGATTTGCTCTTGCAGGAAGTCTTCTGAAACGCCGTATTGCATGCGAAAGTCGGCGATCATCTCGGCAATGCTTTGCAGCGTCTTGGACAATTTCGACGGCGCAAGTTCAAGAATTGATGACGGACTCGGTTGCTTGGCGTTTGCAGAACGATCTTTCAATAAGGCCACCCAGGGCGTTGACGGCTTTTGCATCTTTGCCACGGCCAACTCATCGTTGTTTGTGGGTAAGGCCTGCATCAATTCGCTTGTAGTGAGCACTTCAAATTCAAGCTCTCGGCGATCTTCGACAAGGGCCGGGATCTCGGGTATGAGGTGATACGAGCTGTCATTTTCCGGCTCTTCATCAAGCCATGTTCGGCGAGTTTTGGCAGCCGCTCTTGCGAATTGCCAATCGGGTGGAAAGGCAAGCGACGATTCGA
>CAZISU010000942.1:0-3170 GCA_964541935.1 uncultured Planctomycetaceae bacterium
ACGCCGCCATGAGCCGGCGAGGCGTTTCAACAGCCATCGAAATCGCACCGCAGTCCGAAGAATCTTACGCTGCCATGGTCGAGGCCGGCGTCTGTGGCGTGACGCTTTATCAGGAAACTTATGACGAGCGTCTCTATGCTTATTACCACCCACAGGGGCCCAAAGCGTCGTATCAGTGGCGTCTGGAGTCTATGGATCGAGCTGCCAGTGGGGGTATCGGAAGGCTCGGTTTCGGGGTTCTGCTGGGGTTGGCCGACCCCTGCGCGGATGTTTCGGCCATGGTTGCCCATGCCGGACGTATTAACCGGCAGTTTCCCGATCGCACGCTGGCGTTCAGTCTGCCGCGTATACATGAGGCGCCACAGGGATTCGAAGTGGCCTACCCGGTCGACGATGACATGTTCGTGCGGCTGTATTGTGCCTTGCGACTGGCGTTTCCACGGGCGGAACTGGTGCTCTCCACCCGTGAATCCGAAGCTTTGCGCGATCGCCTGGCCAAGATCTGCATCACCCAGATGAGTGCCGGCAGCTCGACGGCGCCAGGTGGTTATAGTCAAGCGGCGGCCGACGAGCAGTTCCCCATCACTGACCATCGTTCGGTTGCGGACGTTGCTCGGTGGCTGGACGATGAAGGTTTTTGCGTAGCTTGGGATATTGGATCAGTTTCGGGCTAGACGCACAGGACCACAACAACCTAAGATGTGCTAACAGAAATATTGCTCTACTGGGATAGTGGCGTGGATTATGCGGCAAGATAAAACGTCTACAACAATGTTTCACGAACGAAGTGCCACCCGAACGTGGGGTGGGCATGTGATTGGCAGTTGTTCGGATAAGTTGCTGGCTCATTACCATGGCATGCTCGACGAAAAACGTCTGAGTTGGACCGAGCACCAGCGCTTGATTAAGAAATTGGGCTCGGGAGGGCAGGGGGTTGTCTACCTGACCGAACGCCGCAGTACGGACAATTTCACGTTGCCGATTGCCCTGAAGATATTCACGCCCGAGCCTTACGAAAACGATCGGGCCTATGACGAGGCCATGGGCCGCATCGCCCAGGTGGCCGCACACGTTGCCCAGATCCAGCAAGACAATCTTTTGGACGTGCATAACTGGGTCGACCGCCATCGCATCCGCTTGATGGAGATGGAATGGGTAGATGGTTTCGACTTGCAGCAGTTGCTCAACGGAAAAATGTTGGAGTGGATCCACGAGCGGGTTAGCACCCGGCGTTGGAAATACATCAACGAGGTTATCGTTACCGCCGGCCCCGTGCAGCCCAAGATGAAGCCGGGCATCGCTATCGCCATCATCCGCGACTGTCTGGCGGCTCTGGCGGCCTTGCACCGCGAGGGCATCGTCCACGGCGACATCAAGCCCTCGAACATCATGCTCAAGCGGACGGGCAACGCCAAGATCGTCGATATCGGTTCAGCCTTCGAGATCGACCACCTGCCGCCCATGCGAACCTGCACGCCGGCCTACGCCGCGCCCGAGGTTCTCGAAGGCGGCGAAGCCTCACCCCGTTCGGACTTGGCCAGCTTGGGCTACGTGCTGATCGAGATGCTCTCGGGCATATCGCCTTTCGCCGGCCACACGGCCTTTCAGGAACTGCTCGAAGCCAAGCGTTTCCTGGCCCAGCGTCTGCCGCGAATTCTGCCCGAAGAAGTTGTCTGTAACCAACTGCTAATGAACTTCCTTCGCGGCCTAACCGCCCCTGACCCCATGCGCCGCTTCCCTAGCGCCGAGGCAGCCGATCTTCTCAAAGAAGGCGCCGCCAGCTTCCACCGCCAGCTAGTCAAAGGCGACCTGGCCAGCGAATACGACAATGAGATTCGGTTGTGGTTGGAAGAGTTGGAAGATTACGAGTGAGCTTAGCGTAGGCCGGGTTATAACCCGGCAATGACCGAGGCCGCAATTATGAAAACGCCGGGTTGCAACCCGGCCTAAAACGGCCTCCTCTATCTCAAAACCTTCCCACCCCGCGGCATATAAACACAATCCGGCTCGGTTTCCAGTTCATCTCCCGTCACCGCATACGCCCGCGCCCGGCTGCCGCCGCAGACATAGCGGTATTCGCACACGCCGCAACGGCCTTTTAGCATCTCGGGGTTCTGCAACGCACGGAAAGTGGGGTGGTTCTGGTAGACGTCGACCACCGAATCCTCGGGAAACCGTCCGCAGACGAGTGGCAGGAAGCCGGCCGGAAAGATCTCACCGTTGTGGCTTACGAACATGATGCCTTTGCCGTCGGTGATCCCCAACGGGGCCCGATGCCCGCGGTGGTTGACGGCGTCTTCTCCCTCGTTGATGTCTTTCTTGCCGGCCGCATGCGGACACTTTCGGGTCTGCGGGCCGGCCAGCGGATCGCCGCCTTGTTCGAGCACGTAGCGGCGGTAGTGCGGGGCTTCGGTGGTTTTCACGCCAAAGGGCTTGGTTTGTGCATGGTGCCAGAGCCGCTCGAAGGCCGTTTCGTATTCTGCCGGCGTGATGCGTTCTTCTTCGATGCCGCGTCCGACCGGCACCAGGAAAAAGGCCGCCCACATGGCGATCCCACGCCGCTGTAGTAGTTCGGCGATGTCGTCGAGCTTGTCGACGTTGCGGCGCGTAACGCTGGTATTGACTTGCACAGCCATGTCGAGTTTTTTTGCGTTGTCGAGCATGGCAAGCGTTCGCTCAAAGCTGCCTTCCCAGCCACGAAAGGCGTCGTGTGTCTTGGCGTCTGGTCCGTCGAGGCTGATTCCTAGCCGGCGGATGCCGACGTCCCGCGCCCGCGCGAAGGCCTCGGCAGAGGCCAGTGGCGTGGCCGAAGGCGTGAGCGCGACTTGCAGCCCGGCCCCCACGGCGTGGTCGATCAGCTCGAACAGATCGGCCCGTTTCAAAGGATCACCGCCGGTCATTACCAGCGTGGGCTTGCGTGGGAACGAGGCAATCTGGTCTATCAACGCCTTCGATTGCTCAGTGCTGAGCTCATCCGTGGCGGGCGTTTCCTGGGCCGAAGCCCGGCAATGCTTGCAGACCAAATCGCAGGCCATTGTAACTTCATAATAGAACATCAACGGCGCGCGGCCGAAATCTTCAGGCGTATATGTGGAGTGCAACATTATGAGGTTTCAGGTTTCAGGTTTCAGGTTTCAGGTTTCAGGTTTCAGGTTTCAGGTTTCAGGTTT
>CAZISU010000943.1:0-3169 GCA_964541935.1 uncultured Planctomycetaceae bacterium
TTGAAATAAACATCAAAGGATAACGAGATTATGAAGAGCTTACTGAAAATTACCCTTGCCGTTTCGTTTATCGTTATTTGCGGCGGATTACTAGCTCCCGCGGCCAAGGCCATAGAACGCAGTGAAATTGATTCCAAATATACCTGGAACATCAAGGATCTTTATGAGAACGAAGATCTTTGGGGGAAGATTTCAAGTGGCTCGAAAACCAGGAGCCGAAATGCAAATCTTTCGAAGGAACGTTGGGTAGCTCCGCAAAAAGACTGTTGGCCGTCTTGAAGTTCGATGAACGGGTCACCATCAAATTCGATCGATTGCGAACCTATGCCTCACTCGCTTCGGATCTCGATACCCGCAACCAAAAATATCAAGCCATGCGCGGCAGGGTTTCCACTCTGTCTTCCCGTCTGGCCGCGGCCTTGTCCTTTATCAGGCCGGAGATTCTCGCCATTCCGGAGGCGACCCTGGCGGAATTCATGAAACAAGAAGCGGGGTTGCGGCTTTATAAGCATTATTTCGACAACATCCTTCGCACCAAACCGCACACGCTTGCCAAGCAGCAGGAAGCCCTTCTGGCTTTGTCACATCCCACGCAAGGCGCTTCACGCAATACCTTCAGGATATTACAAAACGCGGAACTGAAATACCCCACGGTGGAAGGCACCCACGGCGAAGATTTACGCATTACGCTTGGAAAATATTACGCCGCCATGTATTCCTCCGACCGGGCCTTCCGCGAAAGGGTTTACAAAGGATTGTATCAACCGTATACGGAACTCGAAAGCACATTCGCTTCACTGTTCAACGGCAATCTGAAATCCATCATCTTCAGAAGCAAGGCAAGAAAATATGACTCCACACTCGAAGCCGCTCTGAACGCCAACAATATTCCGGTAACTATCTATGACGGTCTGATCGAAACGGTCAACGATAATCTGCGGCCCCTACAACGCTGGTCTCGCCTCAAGCAAAAGGTGCTCGGTTACGATGACATGCATCCCTATGACACCTATGTAACTTTGTTTCCAAAAGTGGAAAAATCATATTCCTACGAAGAAGGTCAAAAGCTCGTATTGGATTCCATGAAACCTTTGGGCAAAAAATACACCGACAGTCTACGGCGGGCGTTCGATAACCGCTGGATCGACGTATACGAAACCCCGGGCAAGAAAAGCGGAGCCTATTCCACCAGCCCCGTCCACGGGAATCATCCCTACGTGCTGCTGAATTGGAACAACAAACTCAACGACGTGTTCACGCTCACCCATGAAATGGGCCACAATATGCATTCCTATTTCAGCGGTGAAAATCAGCCCTTGATCTATGCCGACTATTCCACTTTCGTGGCCGAAGTGGCTTCCACGGTCAACGAGGCGTTGTTGCTCGATTACCTGATCGAAAACGCCAAGACCAAAGAAGAAAAAATGGCCCTCATCGAACAAAACCTCAATAACATCCAAACCACCTTCTACAGACAGGCCCGCTTCGCCGAGTTCGAGAAAAAAGTGCATGAACTGACCGAACAAGGGCAGACGCTCACCGCGGGCGACTTGAATCGAATGTTCGCCCAAATGTACCAGCGCTACTGGGGCGACAGCATGAGCGTCGACGAAGCAGAAGGCCGCAGTTGGGCGAGAGTTCCGCACTTCTATTACAATTTCTATGTCTATCAATACGCCACCAGCTTCGCCGCCAGTCAGGCAATCGTGGCAAAAATCAAAAGAGAGGGCCAACCGGCCATCGATGCGTATTTGCAATTCCTCGAATCCGGCAGCTCTCTCTATCCCATCGACGCTCTCAAAAGAGCGGGCGTGGATATGAACTCACCCGAACCCGTAGTGGCCGTGGCCGAAAAAATGACCAACCTTTTGAATCAACTTGAAGAACTGCTTGAAGAAAAAGAATAGCGAGCCAATGCCTCAATCTCTGACGTCAGGCTCATAGACGCCCCGCCCAATCCCCGTCATAATGTTCGATTATGAAAGCATTTGACCGAGAACATTTGATCAATGACCCCATTCACAGGCAATTCGACAAGTTGGGGCAGGGGGGCATGTAAGCAGTAGGCCGGGGCATGCACAGGCAACGCGGCTGTCTAACAAACGGCGAAAACGCCGGATCACGACCCGGCTTAGTGTACTGCATCCATGAAAGGTAAATGTATGAGCATGGATGATAAGACCTTTTTGGAGCAACTGAATATTGCAGCAGAGGATTTTCGACTTGCTTTGGCAATTCGTCGGGTCATCGCCCATTATCGCGGTTTACCCGTCGAGGAGATTCTGCCAGACATGTCTCCTCGTGAACTTGCGTATCGAATGCGATATGCTGGCTGGGATGCTGCCGGTTTTATGATCTTACTGGAAGAAGAACATGGAGAGTTCAAGAGAAACATTAACAATTACGAAGAAGTTGGTTTGCCGGAATTCGCTGGCTGGTCTTTTTTATTTTGGAAGCGACCGGGAGCAAATACTCTCGGTGAATGGATAGAAAAGGCAATACCACGATTGCGAGAGTGTTATGTCAGATGAATCGCTTCCAAGGTTCAGCGAAAAAGTCAATGATAACAAGGGGGGATCATTATAACTAGTTCTTACGCACCTCTCATAGACGCCCCGCGCAATCCTCGTCATAATATCCGATTATGAAAGCATTTGACCGAGAACATCTAATCAACGACCCCATCCACGGGTACATTCCGTTTACAGCTTCGGCGGGGGTACCAGAGGGGGAGGTGGCTGAGCAGGCGGTTATTGATCACCCTTGGGTGCAGCGGTTGCGGCAGATTCACCAGTTGCAGACCGCCTGGTGGGTGTTTCCTGCGGCCGAGCATACGCGGTTTCAACATGTGCTGGGTGCCATGCATCTGGCAAGTAGGGCGGTCGAGGCACTTTACGAGAGCTTATTGGAGGTTTGCGACGATGTGCCTAGCCGGGGGTATGTGGAGTCGCTGATGCGGATGGCGGCCCTTTTGCACGATGTGGGGCACGGGCCGTTTGGGCATTTTTTCGACAAACATTTTCTGGAAGAGTATGGGCTCAACCACGAGATTCTCGGCGGGGAGATTATCCTCCGCGAGTTGGCCGGGTTGATCGAAGGCATTCGACGCAATCCTAACAGCGAGTTGGAAGAAGGCGAGGTGCTGTCGGCCGACCAGATCGTGATGCTG
>CAZISU010000944.1:0-3165 GCA_964541935.1 uncultured Planctomycetaceae bacterium
GCCTGCAACGCGTCTCAGACTTCGCACTCGCCTGGACCACCTTCGGGCCAGATCACGACACCCCGGCAACAAGATGTGTGTAATACTCAGGGGTAGACCGGGGGCTCAGGCCTGTGTGTAGCCTTCAGGATCGCTCCGGCCCGGCCACTTGGCTCTTGGGACCCAACGGAGGCCCCGAGACGCCCGCTGGAGCCCTCCGGGGCCTCTTCCAGCTCCAGGGGCCGTCCAGCAGGAGCGGGCCACAGCGAGGCCCTGGAGCCTCCAGGGTTACTTTCTATTTACGTGATTAGAAATTGACAACACTGCTTGGCACTATCCCCTCTGCCATTCGTCCAGCGGCAGACCGTCCATGTACCAGCCCGTCGCTCACTGCCCGTCCGAGTCTGCACCGTGATCCGGGCTAACTTAGCCTAACTGATGGCGGCGGGCTCGGTATCTCCTCGTCCACTCCGCCCGCTAAATCAGTTCTCGTATATGTTCGGCGTGCCTGCGCCGTGTTAGAATCGGCCCTACTCCAGATTCACGAAGAGCACGGATTGAATATCAGTTTGAAGTGAGCTAGGTAAGAAGCCATGCGACTGCCCAGGTTACTAATGCTGCTGTGTACAAGCCTGCTGCTTGGCGGCTGCGACGGCACGCGCCATCGTGAAGCCGGAACGAAAACGACAGACCAAGAATCTCGGGAGGAGCAGATGTCACGCCAGGAAGATCGGATCGACGCGTGGTGGACCGCCTTTCGGGCAAAGACAGAGGACATCGACTCCCTCTTCTCACGAAAGGCGAAATGGGATCTTCCCGGCTGGATGCAGGAGCACCTTCAGTCGATTCATCCTCACCTGATGTGGGAGTTTGGGCCTGCTGTTCAAGGTCCGGGACACCGGCTGGTCATCACACCGGAGAGTCGCCGCCATCTGCGGCCGCTTGCCGCAGAAATCCTTCGCCGTGCTCCGCAACTCGACGGCTGGGAGTTCTACGTTTATCGCCTGCCGGAGGACTATGACATGGCCGTGCAGACGGTCGAGGCGAGAACCCGAGGCGACATAGGCAAGACGTTCTTTCGGGCGGCTATTGGCGACTTCAACAAGATCGACATCGTCTTCTGCGCTGAATACTACTCCAGCGATGACCAGGAAGCACTGAACGACGTCTTTGTCGCCACGGAGACGTTGGTTGGCGAGGAAGTCCTCGACAAATGGATCGGCGCGATCGACGTCGAGCCACTTGCCGGTGAAGACGCTGGTAACCTGGCGCACATCAGGGAACTCAAGACTGAGGTGGACGCCCTTATCCAACAGGTCCGCAGTTCGCTCTCCGACCGCCCGTACTATCAGTTGGATGCCGACCAGGAGTGGACGCTGTTCGAGCTGGAGCCGCAGGAGTCAGAGGACTATCCTGAGCAACTTGACATGTTCGTCGGGAAGTCGATGATCCCGACGATGTGGCAGAACGCTCATTCGTCGGTATCCTTCGATTCCGTAAGATACTCGAAGTGCGGCGAGACGTTCTGCTACGTCAAGATCGATGGGACCCAAGGCGTCGATGAGAAGAAGTTCGCCGATAAGTCGGAGATCGAAGACGCCCTGGACGGGGCACTGCGGGAACATCAACTCGGTTGTGTCGTCGGCGGGGGCACCGGGCGACAGTACAGCTACGTGGATCTGGCTTTGGTTGACGTAGATCGAGGTGCCGAGATCGTCAAAAAGGTTCTGCAAGACGGCAACATCCCGAAGCGGACGTGGATTCTGTTCTTCGACGCAGACTTACAGGCTCGCTGGATAGGCATCTGGGAGGGCGCGCCGCCGCCTTCGATGCCCGATTTCGAGGATTCGCAGTGAGTTGGCCGAGAAACGATGATGTTCGTGTGCCAATTGAGACGGTAGAATGGCTAAGCGCCCGTCACCCAGACACGCGGCGCGATATCATTCGCATGGACACTCGCCGTCACGTAGTCAATGCGTTGCTCAGAG
Organism: uncultured Planctomycetaceae bacterium; assembly: GCA_964541935.1. Classification (GTDB taxonomy): domain Bacteria; phylum Planctomycetota; class Planctomycetia; order Pirellulales; family Thermoguttaceae; genus JAFGTN01. The sequence continues at coordinate 1,968 of CAZISU010000944.1, forward strand.
ATCTATAGCAGATAGGCTCAAGACATTGGTTTTCAGGCACGATGCAGACGCAGCCGAGGCCCCTCGCGACCAACGCGAACTGGTCGCGAAGTACGCCTCCAGTTTTGGCCTCGTTGCGGCGGCGTTAGCCTCCATGGCCACCTTGCATCAAGGATGGTCGTGGCTGCTGTTGTGGCCTGCGATGAGCTTCGCAATCGTTGCGCTGGCCTACTTGGGGCTCGGGCCTCGCGTGTTCGGCAAACGACCAGACGGCTCCCTAAACCCGATCATGTCTGTCGTTTTGCTTCCATACCTGCTCCTGACGTGGACTTCATGGTACCTGCTTCGCGTGACGAGGCGGGAGCCCGCTTTCCACGAAATCGTACCGGGGTTCTTTGTCGGGCGCAGATTACTGTGGTTCGAGCAGCCACCGCCGGTTGACTGTGTTGTGGACTTGACATGCGAGTTCTCCGAGACAAAGCTCCTGCGACGGAAGGCGGCATACAGATCGTTTCCCATCCTTGATGGTGCTGTTCCCCGCGTTGGGCCCACGGTCGAGCTAGTCAAAGAGCTGGGGCAGCCTGGACAGAGCGTCTTCATTCATTGCGCGGAAGGCCATGGAAGGACGGGCACAATGGCTGCGCTGCTACTGCTTGCCCGAGGGGAAGTTGCCACGCCGGAGCGCGCCCTCCAATTAGTCCGCAGTCATCGTCCGCTGGCCGAGTTGAATCCACGTCAACGACAGTTCCTGGTAGATATGAGTACACGGTTACGATCCGACAATTCAGAGCGAAGGGAGCCAGCAATGCCACTGACGTTCGATGCTCACACCATGGACTACAGTCCCGCCAACGCGCTGTTTCTCGGCAAGGCGGCCCGGCTGGCCTACGAAAGTCAAGCCACAATTGAGCAGTCGGGCCGGGAAGAGCTGTGCCTGAAACATATCAAGTTCTTCGATGTAGCGGGGACCCAGGTCTTTGTAGGAGCGACGGACGAACTGATCGTGGTCGCCTTTCGTGGCACAGAGCCCAAGCAGATCGAAGACTGGCTCGCTGACGCCATGGTTGCAAAAACACCAGGACCGCGCGGCGAGGTTCACGCCGGTTTTCAGATCGCTCTGGACAGCGTGTGGGAGGAGGTTCGTTCGACGATTGACCGATATCAGGACCATGGCCAATCGTTATGGTTCACGGGGCACAGCTTGGGTGCCGCCCTGGCT
>CAZISU010000945.1:0-3163 GCA_964541935.1 uncultured Planctomycetaceae bacterium
CAGGCCCACCCGGGTTGCGCTGAATGCCATTTCGCCACAGTCGACGGCTTCGATTCGGACATGAGTCGCAATGTTTTGCTCGGATCTCTAAACGCCTACGTTCCTCTGACCGAGGCATATGCTCTCGCCAAACACGACGCCTTCACCTCAACCGCTTTTGTGGTGGGGATTTTCGTCGTGATTATGGTAGTGATTTATGTCTTCATGAGCCAATCCGTGCTGAAGCCCATCGGCAGATGCATGACCAGTCTGGTTGCCTTGACGAATCGCGATTTCAGCAAAAAATGCGAGGTTCGCAGCCAGGACGAGATTGGAATAATGTCTGAAGCGATCAACGAGTCGATTGACAACACGAAGAAAGCTACCGAGGAAGTCGAAGACAAAGTGTTCTACTACGAGAGCATTTTGGATGCCATTCCGCACCCGATCTCGGTTACCGACAATGAAATGAACTGGACTTTCCTCAACCAGGCGGTTGCGGATCTTGCCGGGATAGACCGAGACGAAATGCTCGGCAAGCATTGTAGCGCATGGAACGCGGACATTTGTAACACCGATCAGTGCGGAATTTGCATGGCAAAAGCCGGCGGCGGAAAAGCCCGTTCATACTTCACGCAGCCGCAATTGCCGGGCAAGGATTTCCTGGTCGATGCAGCCTTCATGCACGATCGCAAGGGCGATAAAATCGGCCATATCGAGGTCATCCAAGACATCACAGCCGGCGAGCAAGTGAAAAAGTATCAACAGGTCGAGGTCGACCGACTGGCCAGCAGTTTGACCCAACTGGGAAGCGGCATACTCGACTTCGAAACCACTGTGGCCGACGCCAACGAGTATACCGAGGAAACCCGGGAAAGCTTCCTCAAAATCAATCAAACTCTCGATCAGACGCGTGACGCGATTCGAGGTTTAGCTAGCGATGCCAACCGACTTGCACAGTCGGCGATTGACGGCCAGCTCGAAGAACGTGCCGACACTGACTCCCACCAGGGAGCCTATCGCGATATCGTAGAGGGCGTCAACAAAATGCTCGACGCCATCGTAACACCATTGCGAGATGCGGGAGCAGCCCTCTCCGCCATGGCCGACAAAGACTTCACCAAACCCATATCAAGCCAATATGCCGGTGATTTCGAGTTATTTAAAAATAACGTCAATGCCGTTATCCATAACGTCAGTGAAGCAATCGGCGAGATCACCGAAAGCACCGATCAGTTCAACGAAGGATCGCGTGTGATTTCCGAAAGTTCGCAGAGTTTGGCGCAAGGAGCCCAAATGCAAACCGCCGGTGTCGACGAAATGCGGAAGTCGATCGATGAGCTTGCCAGCTCGATTAAAACTGTCAAGGATAACGCCAACGAAGCCAACACGGTTGCACGAGAAACCAACCAGTTGGCCGAAGAAGGCGGATCGGCCGTACAGAAATCGACCGAGGCCATGGAACTGATCCGCACCAGTTCGGAACAGATCAGCGAGATCATTCAGGTCATCTCTGAAATCGCCAGCCAAACAAATCTGTTGGCCCTCAATGCAGCCATCGAAGCTGCCCGCGCCGGAGAACATGGCATGGGATTCGCCGTGGTAGCCGATGAAGTTCGCAAACTGGCCGAACGTTCCAATCAGGCCGCAGGTGAAATATCCGGCCTGATCAAGGAGTCGACCCAGCGTGTTGCCGAAGGCGCCAAGCTCAGCGAATTGACCGGCGAGTCACTCAAAAAGATCATCGAGGGTGTGTCCGGCACATCAGAAAAGATCAGCGAGATCGCCACGGCCACGGTGCAACAGGCAGGCAATGCTGAGGAAGTGTCGACTGCCATCCAGAGCGTGGCCGAAGTCACGGAGGGAACCGCCGCCGGCAGCGAAGAAATGGCGTCTAGCAGCGAAGAACTCGGTGCTCAGGCAACCGCCTTGCGAAATCTGGTTAACCGCTTCAATATCAGTAAAGACTAACGGAAAATCACGCTGATTATTTTGCCCTCACAGCGAGGTGGCAGCCTTGAACGTTGCCACTTCGCTTGTGTTGGGACAATTATTTGGAACCGTTCTCCAGCCCCCGGCACTATTTGTTGTCCGCTGCAGTGCCCTCCGAGGTAGACGCAGCGTCTTCTTTTGTAGCCGCTTCTTCGGCTTTCGCGTCTTCAACCACCGGGGCACCTTGTTCGTCTTTGCCGATCAGTGGCAAACCAAAGGATGATTCGGCGGCGTCTTCGTCTAGGAAGACCTCATCCATTTCCGTGGCGTCTACATCTCGACGCAGGACGAAATAGATGGCCGTCGAGGCGGTCCAGAAGTAGCTGTAGAGGTATCCCACGGCCAGAATTTTGACGCAGCCGGTCCAGAATCGCAAAACGCTCGCGCCGCCGCTTGCGGACATGGCATCTTGCACGCCGGCGCTGCCCGCGCCCCAACTGGCCGACCAATAGGTAAGATGCACCACGCCGGCCGCGAAGTTCATTACCAAAAGCCATCCCAACGCACCAAACGCGGCTGCTACGATTGCGTATAAGAGATATTGCAGCGGGCGTTGGAAAGTATAGGCGTAGGATCGGCTCAGGGCGTCGAAACTGTCGGTGCCTTCGCTACTGATGGTGGCCCACATCAAGGGCCAGCCGAACAGCAGCCCCAAGAGCAATATGGAGGCCAGAAGGCCGCCTGCCAGGGGCAAGAACCAAACCAGCCCGGCGATCCAAGTGGTTGGGCCGGAGCGCAGCAAAAGCCCCAGAACGAGAATGGGAATCGTCACCAAAAGCACGCCCAGGAAGGGGAACAGCGGGGCGACAAAATACGAGCGCCAACGGGCCAACACGTAGGAGGCTGTCGAAGACCAGCCCAGCTTTTCGTCGGCCGCCAATTGCACGGCCGCTGTGCGGGTTATCGCGCCGCCGGCGAACGACCACACCAAAAGCATCCAAAGACCGCAAAGCAGCCAGTAGGCCAACTCGCTGGGGCCAACTTTCAGGCTCAATACGCGGCGGAAGGGAGTGCTGAGTTGGGTCCAGACAATTGTAATCGGATTGCCCTGTTGAAAAACCTGCCAGCCATTCCCACTATTAGGATAGCCGGGACTGTCGGGCACCATCTTGGTAAGCTGGGTCCAGGGGCAAGAGTCGGGCGGGCTCTGTGCGGCGATCTGTTCTGTAAGATGCTCGTCTCCGCTGCCGGA
>CAZISU010000946.1:0-3163 GCA_964541935.1 uncultured Planctomycetaceae bacterium
CTGCGGGGTTTCGCTCTCATTCTATTGGGTTATCAAGATTCGCTGGCCCAACACAGTCTTTCACTGCCAGAAGATTTTGAGGCTGACCTTCTCCCACAAAAAAATTCCGCACAGTTAAAGAATCTATATCATGCCGTGCCCCAATAATCCGCAGACAAACAATTGAATGGAAGCAATGCTGTATGATTCCGGTAATGACTATCACCGCTTGCAGCGCGGCATTGATAAAAGTCCCACCAAGTACAATCCTAGCAAGCCCGTAAGTAATGACGGCTCGGGCACGGCTTGCTCGGCTTCGTTAATACCGCTCTGCCAGTTGGTGGCCAGCAACGTGGCGTCGATGTCGTCTATTCGCCCGTCGCCATTGAAATCTCCCATTTCCCAGGTAGCGTAGGAGGAGGTCTGCCAGTTGGCGGCCAGAACCGCGGCGTCGGCGTCATTCACGATGCCATCGCGGTTGGCGTCGCCGGCAACGATCTCCAGCAGCGTGTTGCGAAAGTAGACCTCGTTGTAATTGCCGCTGCCGATGCTGCCGCTTTGGTTGGCGCCCCAGATAACACGCGCTAGGCCGATGTTGTCGATGCCCGTATAATTGCTGATCATTTCGATACCGTCCACGAATAGATCGGCCGATGCGGCTTGCGGGTCGAATATTAGTTCGTAGAGGTGATATCCGTTGCCCAGTCCGGTGAGGGTGAGCCTTTCATCTCCGTACAGCTCGACGATGGGGTCGCCATTGCTATCCGAGCCGAAGATGATGGAAAAACGTTTGTCTAGCCCATTTACGTTGCTGGCATATTCGGCGTATACCGAGGCATCGACGGCGTCGGGAGAATCGACTACGCGGAGGTTCAAGCCTAGAATCCTTCCCTCTTCGGCAGCGCGTTGCATTTGCTCGAAGGTTGGGTTGACCTCATAGCTCCGCAAGGTTCCGCTGGCGGTGCTGGTATCGTTGATGTTCCAGGCGTCGAGGCCGCCGATCGCGTCGCCGGTAATGGGTTCTTCGGTAATGCCGCCGCCACCGCCGAAGAGTGCCCAGCCTTCGGTCGTCGGATCGGCGCTGCCTTCGTGCAGGCAGACAAGGTCGATGGGCTTGGGTGTTGCGGCGCTGACCTCGACTTGGGAGATATATATGTTCGACTTGCCTTCGTGGCTAGAATAGTAAGTTACCCAGAGGCGGTCTTCGTGCCAGACCAGGCCGGGATAGCTGGTGTCGCCGCCGGAGGGTAGCGTTAGAAGCTCTTCCATTTGGCCGCTGGCGGGGTCGAGCCAGCTTAGGGCGGTTCGCACGGTGCCGTCGTAGAGCCGCGTGGCGGCCACAATATTGCCATCGGGCAGTTCGATGAGTTCCGGCCCGCCGATCGATTTGTTTATGGTTTGGAAGTTCCAGTTGGTGTAGTCGCCTGTGGATGTGCCCACCACGCACTGACTAGAACTGTTCTGACGCACGAGCGTGACGGCCGTTCCATCTTGCAAGAATATCAGGTCGGCTTCGTTGGTGTTCGAGTGCGAGGTGAGCGTGGACACGTGCGTCTGATAGTCGATGCCGTCTTCGCTACGATAGAGCCGCGTGGTAGTTACCGGGTCCGGGTTGAGTCCCAGCTGTCCGTAGGCGATGCCATAGAGGTCGCCGCTGGGATGTTCGGTCACGCTCCAAAGCCACCAGTCCTGTTCGCCGACAAGGTATGGCGTGGCCGACCAGTCGTCGCCGTTGTCGGTGAACCAGCATAGCGATTGCCGCTCGTAAGTCGAAGCCAGCGGTGCGCCGGCCCCGTTGAGCATCAGACGCCCGTCGGCGAGCACCGTCAGGCGGGCGTCACGCATCTCGTATTCGGCGTTCCAGTCCAGCAATGCCACCGATTCCCAGTTCTCGGCGTCGCTCGAGCGGATCACGCGCATCAGCCCGTCGCCCGCTACGGCATGGCTGGTTCCCTCGCGGAAGGCCACGTACCATTGGTCCTGGTAGCGGACCATGTCGGGGAAAGCGTTGTGCGGGGCATAGTCCCAGATCATGCTATGCTCGGTCAATCGCATCTCGATTGGCGCGGCCGCTGTGATATCTGAAAGAAGCAAACCCAGCAAGCAAGCGGCCAGTATCGTTTGAAGTTTCATTGGAACCGTGAACCTTGGATAGTGATCTTATTCTTTAATTTTAATTTTTGCCACATAAATACTAGTTCGGCCTTCGTGGCTCGAATAGTAGCTGACCCACAACAGCCCGTCGTGGAAAACCATGCCGGGATAGCTGGTGTCACCGCCGGAGGGTAGTTTCAAAAGTTCGGTAAACTTGCCCGCCTCGGGCTCCAGCAGTCCCACCGAGGTGCGGACCTTGCCATCGTATAGTCGGCCGCCTGCCAGAATATGACCGCCGGGCACTTCCACAATCTGCGGGCCGCCGATGCGCTGTTTTAATTCTTTGAAGGTCCACTTGGAGAGATCGCCTTTAGCGGTACCCACGATGGCGCCGGTGGGCGATTTGCCGTCGCGTCGGACCAGGGTCACGGCCGAGCCGTCCTTGCGGAAAAGCATAGCCGCTTCGTTGACGCGGTTCTGGGGCGTGAACTGCGGTAGAAATGTTTCGAAGTCCAGACCGTCTTTGCTGCGATAGAGGCGGGTAGTCCACACTCGGTCTTGGCGGGCACACTCGTAGCCCAGTCCATAGGCTGTCCCCTCGGGGCTCCAGACCACTCGCCACATCCACCAGTTGAACTCGCCGACCTTGTGGGGCCCTTCCCATTTGACGCCGTCGTCGGAAAGATACGCATAAGACTGGCGAGTCTTGTGGTTCTCCTTGGGTGCCAAGGCGCAAACCAACAGTAGCTTGCCCTGGGGCGTTACCGAAAGCTTCGAGTCGCGCAGATCGTCGGCGTCGGTGCCGAATTTAATCAGCGCGGCCGATTCCCAGTTATCGCCGTCCGTCGACGAGAGCACGCGGATATCGCCGCAGGGCGATTTGTAGGAGTGGTTGGTAGCCTCGCGGAACGTCAGAAACCACTTGCCCTTGAAGCGGACCAGATCGGTAAAGGCGTTGTGTGGGGCCTTGTCCCAGACCTTCTTGGCTTCTAGTAGTTCCAATTCGATGGGTGAACCGGCTTGGGCCGCCGAGATGGATATTGAAGCCGAAACGATAAAACACAGGGCCAGTGCGATATGAGTTTTCATA
>CAZISU010000947.1:0-3145 GCA_964541935.1 uncultured Planctomycetaceae bacterium
GTAAAGGTGGGCGTGGGTGACAATCATCGCTTGACGATTGGGGTATCCCTTGAGCACACTGTCGGCCCAGTCAACAACCTGATCACGGGGAGCGAACTCCAAGGCCAGCGCTATCCAGTCCGTGCCGCCGGCGCTGAACAGTGAATAGCTGTTCTGAGGAGAAGTCGGCTCGCTCGGATACACGCCGCCAAGGGCCGGCTGGTCGAGATTTAGCCGCGACAAGGGGAAGTAATCCGCTATCAAGGACGTACGGTCGCTGCCACTACCGTCGCCGATATCGTGGTTGCCCGCTACAATAGAGTAGCGAATATTGGCATTGTCCAGAGTTTGGAACGCCGCCGAAGCAGGCGACCACTGCGCGGCGGTGTTATTGTCGGTAAGGTCGCCTTCGTGCAACACATAAGCGAGATTGAGCGCCGTTTTATTGTCCGCCAGGAATTGTGTCTGGGAATTAAATATTCCAGGGTGGTCGGCGGCGTATAGCTGCGTATCCGGGAGGATGGCCAGCGTCCAAGAGCCGGGTTGGATCGCCGGCGCCGCGGCCAGAACCGCCGAGGCCGTTGCACATACACCCAACAATACACACGCGATATTGAATACTTGCTGCTTACTCATTTATAGTCTCTCTGTTGTGTGACCGACTGTTGCGAGGGGGTCTTCGAGTCGTTAACCGAACGAAATAGTTGTAATCACCGCCGAGGACACAAAGGTCGCGGAGGAAACCGCCTGCCGCCGGAGCGACATTCTAATTGTCAGACTGGGCTATTCGTCTCTCTCTGCGATCTTCTGCGTCCTCTGCGGTTTATTCTTCTGCCTCTTTTGTTACTTTCGCTTCCGCCAGGCGGAGCAGATCAATCCCAGCAACCCGCTGGCTAGAAGCGCCAACGTCGATGGCTCGGGCACGGGCACAACAAGACTGCCAGAGCCAGTGATGTACCCGCCGGAGTTGCCGACGCTGTAGGTGCCGGGCGACATAAGTGAGCCGTCCAGGTACAGCGAATTGACGGTGTCGGTTCCGCCGAAGCCAAGGTCTAGGACTGCTCCCGAGGCAATCCATACGTCGCTCGTATCGGCGAGATAGGCCTGGCCAATGCTCAAGGTGCCCGCGTCGACCAGCGTGTCGCCGGTGTAGGTATTGGCTCCAGCAAGCGACAGTGTACCCGCGCCGAGTTTCTGTAGTCCGCCACCAATCGAGCCGGCATCTTCTAGCAGTGCGCCGTTGAACGTGTTGGTCACGGCCGCGTTGGTGACATCAATTATCGCGCCGCCGGACTGCACATCGAACGTGTAGCTCTGGCTCCCCGAATTGGGGTTGCTCAACTCCATCTCACCGCCGTTGAGATTGAAGTCATAGGAAACCCACCTGGTTTGATTGAGGCCAGTGTCGCCCGAGAGTTTTAACGTACCGGCATTTAGGTTATACACGCCTGTGCCCAAACCCGCACCTCCGAGAGTGCTATGGCGAGGCACCATGATGGTGCCGCCGTTTTGGTTAACCGTTGAGGTAGTACCAGCTAGGTAAGCAAGACTGAAATCCTTGCCCATGTTCATGGTGCCGCCGGTTGTCGTGAAGGTTGCGTCGCCAGTGGTGCCAATCATGACGTACGTTGCACAGTAGATGCCACCATGGGTTTGCACAACCGTACCGTTTCCAATCCTGAAAGGGTGAGTCCAACTCCCAAGCGTTCCGAGGCCGTCGATAGTCAACGTGTTGGCGGCGCCCACATCGATTGGCGTATTGCCGACAAGGTACATAGCCTTGCCAGAAGCGATGGTCCACGACTGGTCAGCGCTAAGAGATGGGGCGGTGGTGGTTAGCGATTCGTTGGCGATGATACCGCCGCCTCCTACGTTCATGACGCCGCTAAGCGTATAACCAGTCCCCGAGATTGTCACACTGTTGGCACTTGGCGGTCCGGCTACCGTGACTGTCGACGTCCCGCTCGCGCCGAACAAGGCGTCATCCGCACCGCTCGTCCACATCCCCGGCGTGGTGCCGTCGCTGGCACTGTCGCTCCATGCAACGGTATTATTGTTGTCCCACGTGCCGTTGCCTGCCTGAAAGCCGGCGTCGGTGCTGGTGTCCCAGTACATCGTTGCCGCCGTCACGCTACCGGACAACAAGGCAATCAATCCAAAGAACACTGCAATCATCACTAAAACATTTACGCGTCTCATAAGTAAGTCTCCTCAAAAAAGTAAAAGCAAAGGTAATTGTTCACACGTCTCAGGTACATTCCGATAAAGCTTGTCACGAACGGTCATTAAGAACACTACTAGTTGCCATTCCTCCGCCGAACAATGTCCATCAGAGCCGCGGCCACCGCAATAAGCAGGACCGTCATCGATGGTTCGGGAACGGAAGCCGACGAGCTTTGTTGCCAGTTTGTTGCCAGTAGCGTGGCATCAATATCGTTAACTACTCCGTCATCATTGAAATCGCCTTGTCCCCAGGTCGCGTTGGTACTTAGCCAATTAGACGCCAGTGTCGCGGCGTCGAGGCTATCGACCTTGCCATCGCCGTTAGCGTCGCCGGGTAACAACGCCGGTATTGTGACGAATTGGATCTCGCTGAGGAAAACCCACTCCCCGTCGCTAAAGAAACTTAAACGCACGTGACTGGCATCCTCTGCGCCCATTTCGGCGATCAGGCGACGTGCATAGAAATAATCGGCCTTACCATCTTCGTCGAGGTCGAGAGATGAGTTATTGAAGGCGTCGAACGTGGTCGCATCGCCAAAGGTGACTCCGTCGGTGCTGAGCGAGATTTGCACCGAATCGGGCGCGTAGATACCGGAACGGCCGCCAGCGTTGTAATCGATCCATATGGAATCGAGAGTGACGATTTCGCCCAGATCGAAAGTGATCTGCGGCTGCGCCGTGCCGTCGTCGGCATCGGCGTCTTGTGCGCCGACCCAAACCTGGCCAAGGGCGTAGGTTGTCGAAGCGAACTCGCCGTCGACTAGTTCCCTGCCGGAAGTGTCGGGGTATCCGGCGCTGGGTGTGCCGGTGTCGTAGACGTACGAGATTTGTTCAGGATCAACGAAGGCCAAAGTGGGCGAGGCCGCTGCGGCGGCCAGCGCGTGATGGCCAGCCAAATCCACCATTTTAGCTGAAACCTCGGCCTCGGAGAGTCCGCTCAAGT
>CAZISU010000948.1:0-3142 GCA_964541935.1 uncultured Planctomycetaceae bacterium
TGCCCCAACGACGGCTCCTCTTTGGGCAAACCACGCCAGGCTCTGCGAACATACCACAGAGACCAGATCGACGTCAGACAACACGCCAAGGCATAGGCAACAACAATACTTTGGGCCGTATCACTCCACGCCAGAATCAGGACCGTTCCCAAAACGGCGAACAACGCGCTGTTGGAAAAGTGTATCAGCGCAAGTTGCCGCACGTTCCGCATGGCCGTCAACAATGCCACGAAAAAATGAGCCGCCACGACAGCGATCAGCCCCCCGGCCAAAAACTGCACCAGATACGCCTGATCGGCTGAACCAAATATCAGTTCGGAAAACCACGAACTGCAAACATATATCACAGTGCAAGCAAAAATCGACGTCACGGCTGAAACGATTGCCGTGCGACGCACCAACGTACGCATCAGCCCCCTCTGCCGGTAGTACTCTATATACCTCCCGTAAACAGCCGGAATCGACAGAACCGACAACGGGGCCGCGAGCATAAGGAAACCGAACGACATGTCCCAGAGCCCCAATTGCTCGGGAGAAAGCCATCGGCAAAACAAAACCGCGCGCGCAAACCCAACCAGACGCTGTACGCCGGTCAGAACAAGCAAAATCAATACACTGTCGGCCAATGTATCGGTCCGATAAGCCTCGCCAAGCCCAAACTCACCGGTTCCCAACTCATTCACACCCAGTTCGCTGCACGATTCGTCGGGCGGGCCTGGAATCATACCTGCTTCCGATTCGGCCTCCGCGGCAAAATCCGATTTGTCTTGCGGCTGTGGTTGAGAATCAAGTGAATTCAAGTGCAACTACTCTATATAGCGGGGGGTTATTTACTTAGCAGAGGTGTTGTTTTGCTCAGAGATACTATATAATAGTATCGGACAAAGTGCCTCCCACAACTCTCCCTCAAAGTCAACCTGATGGCAAGTGAACCAACGCAACACATGCCGTATGTCCCACACTAAAACATACGCACAATCGCCCCACTCCACCCAAACGCCAACAGTCGCCCTATACCTCCATGCATATTGATGTGCTATACCCCTCGCAATTGACACAAAACGTCCACTATGCCATGCTATTGGCAACAGGGCCCATGCTATTGGCAACAGGGGGCCATGCTATTGGCATTCAGATGGATCTATTGAGGGCAGAAAACAGGAAGGTTGTGGTATAAATGCTCAGAGTCTGGCTAACTGTTATACTCTTTTTGGCAATCACCTCATTCGGTCACGGCGCGGAATGGGCCAAGGCCATGTTCAAGGAAACGACCTTTAACTTCGGGGTCGTAGCCCGCGGCGCTAAAGCAGAACATCGCTTTGATTTCGAAAACATTTATCTCGAAGACGTCCACATAGCCTCCGTTCGTTCGAGTTGCGGTTGCACCGCACCTAAATACCAACACAAGAACATCAAGACTTATCAGCAGTCGGCCGTGTCCGCCATGATCGACACACGCAGTTTTCTCGGCCGCAAGGATGCCACTCTGACGGTGGTTTTCGACAAACCCTTTGCCGCGGAATTGAATTTGCACGTTCATTGCTACATCCGTAGCGACGTTGTTTTCCAACCCGGCGTCATTCAACTTGGATCGGTTCGACGCGGCCAATCCGTGCGGCACAAGACAACCATCAGCTATGCCGGTCTTAACAACTGGAAAATTGCGTCGGTTTCATGCTCTAATCCATCGATTAAGACCGAATTGATCGAAGCCTTGCGATCCCAGGGACGCACAACCTATGACCTTTGGGTCACACTCCTGGAAGATGCAAAGCCGGGCTATATCAAAGAACAGATCTTCATTCACACAAACGATTCAGATCCTTCCAAATCCAAGATCCCGCTCTGCGTCGAGGGCGTGGTCACCGACTCGCTCACGGTTCGCCCCACGCCGCTAACGTTCGGCATCCTCTCGCCCGACCAGTCGATCACAAAAAATCTCGTCATCCGCGGTCATACGCCCTTTCGAGTAACGCGGATTTCTTGCCCCCACAATTCTATCAGCGTAAGCGTGCCCACCGAAGCCAAACGTTTTCACGTCGTGCCCGTCACCTTGCGTTGCTCTTCCAAGCCGGGCAAGATCGAGGAAAAGATTAAAATCGAAACCGACATTCCAGATACGCCACCCTGCGAAGTGCCGGTCTATGCGGAGATTGTGGCCAAGGACAACGGCAAGGAAAAACCCGTGGAAACACCATAATCTCCCGAATGTGGCATCGCGGTGAATGCGACATCGCGGGGACAAGCCCCGCCGCTAACATTGCTTCTTAGTCCGGCAGAGTCTTGGCAAACACTATCGACGAGCAGCAGTCGGGGGTATAATAGGCACTGGAACTATCCCCAGCCCTACCCCTCGCCTAAGACTCGCCGCCATGCCCCACCAAAGCATTCTCGCCCGGCTTCTGTTCGTCTTTTTAATTTTGCCGGCAACCGTGTCGCTATCTCCGCTGTTTGCCTTTGTGGAAGACGCCGCGAACAACAACGAAATAATCGGCCGCCGGCCTTACGAAATGCAATGGGCCGGCAGAACCCGGGACACGCACCCGCCACTGGTCGATTTCGAAGATCTCACTGGTTGGACGGTTAAAACCCACGATGCCAAGGCGACGTTAACGCGCTGCAGGGAGCAACAACTCTGGGGAAAATACGTTGCCAAACTTGTCTATCGTCGCGACGGGAAGCAGCCACGCCTAACGGTTAATCCTCCCAAACCAATAGAAATTAAAACGCCTTTCGATTGCGTCAACTTCTGGGTTTACGGCAACAATTGGGGCTGGGTTAGCACGCGCGATACGCCACAGGTGCCGATTCGGATATTGCTGCGAAACCGAAAAGGCCAAGTCGTAGGGCTGGACATGGGACGCGTGCGTTGGAAAGAGTGGTGGGTAATGCACCACAAACTTACGCCCGCACAGCTTGAACTGGTCGGCGACGGGGCCGTGTTCGCAGGCATTGAAATTAGCGGCGGACGCAACAAACAAGATCGTGTGCTTTACTTCGACAACATCTCCTTCTACAAGGAACGTCTCGAACCACTCAAATTCGAACCGCGTCGGGCGCGTGGCATCACACAGCCCAAAGGTCAAAACACCGGCACAAACACGGGCCCCGGACAACTCCCCTTCCCCACGCGAGAAGAGAC
>CAZISU010000949.1:0-3141 GCA_964541935.1 uncultured Planctomycetaceae bacterium
AGAACTATAGCCGAAAACAGTAATTCAGGAAACAATAGTTTTACGAGTTCTTAGCGACAAACGCGTCAAAGTATCCTGCGAATGGTTCCCCAAGACTACCAGTGGTAAGACCCGATACATAGACATTCCCCAAACCATCGGCCGACATAGCTAAGCCGGTATCCCAGTGGCCACCCAATCTTTGAACCCACTCGACAGTTTGAGCCAAGGCCGGCGTGGCTACAGCACCAAGCAGTGCAACAAGCAAGCCGAGTAAAACACGTCGCCGACAACCTGGAAAAAATCTGGTAATAACACTGGCCATCTTCATAATAAGTTGTCCTTTCCGAAGGAGTACCATAAATCTTGTTTCTTGCTTGAGCGGATACCCCTGTTGACCAACGCCCAAGGGCGAAATGCTTCTGCCCGCAGAGATAGTCCATTACAGAAATCCACCCAAATGCCGCCCGCCCACGACGGCCAGCATACTCCTAAACTAATTATTAGCTGCGGTATCGTCAAGCAGCGATAACCTTAATTCCCATGCGAATTAAGTATGTAGCACATGCAAACAGAGGGGGGGGGTGGCTGCAAGCCTATGTGATGCAAGAGGTTGCAAGACGACGGGTGGCCGAGAAATAAATGCCAAATATTCCGCTTCACGCCCAGAAAATGGCAAATTCCCGTGATCTAAGCGGACGAAGCAAGTGTCTTGGGGGACGGAGGGGGCTAGGTTACAATATGGGGCTTCGGCCATGCCGGCTTCCAGTTTTCCGCGCGGAATATAAAATACTAACCCGAAGCGCAAGCGAAGGGCGGAACAGCGTTTGACTTTGCTCCCCCCTTCGCTTGCGCTTCGAGTTAGTGTGGGCTGTAAAAACCCAAACCAGACCGGTGCTACCCACTCACCAACACAAAGAAACATAAAAACCTCATGACACAACGTCAGATACTCGTTACCAGTGCTCTTCCGTATGCCAATGGGCATATCCACATCGGGCATCTGGTGGAATACTTGCAGACCGATATTTGGGTCCGCTTCCAGAAGCTGCGGGGGCATCGCTGCATTTATATCTGTGCCGACGATACGCATGGCACGGCGATTATGATTGGCGCCCGTGGGCAGGGCATTTCGGAGGAAGAGCTGATCTCGCGGATGCAGGAGGAGCACACCAAGGATTTTGCCGGTTTTGGAATCGAGTTCGACAACTATGGCAGCACCAACAGCGAGGAGAACCGCGAGTACTGCGAGGAGATTTGGGCGGGGTTTCGCAAGGCCGATCTGGTTGTTGAAAAAGAGGTCACGCAGCTTTACGACACCGAGGCCGGCACGTTCCTGGCCGACCGCTTTGTGAAGGGTACGTGTCCCAAGTGCGGCAAGACCGACCAGTACGGCGACAGTTGCGATTGCGGGGCTGTTTATAGTCCCACCGACTTGATTGATCCTATTAGCACCTTCAGCGGTACCACGCCCGAGATTCGTACGGCCGACCACCTTTTCGTAACAATCGAAAAATTGCATGGTTTCCTCACCGAGTGGACGCAAAGCGGCAATCACCTGCAACCCGAAATGGCCAATTATCTCAAGGGCCACTTCCTGCACGAGCCGCTTCGGGATTGGGACATTTCGCGGCCGGCGCCGTATTTCGGGTTCGAGATCCCCGACTCGCCCGGCAACTACTGGTTCGTGTGGTTCGACGCGCCCATCGGCTACATCGCCTCGACCCGCCAATGGTGCGACAAGCACGGCGAGACGTTCGACGACTGGTGGCGTAACGACGAAACCGAGATCCACCATTTCATCGGCAAGGACATCACCTACTTCCACACATTGTTCTGGCCCGCCATGTTGAAGACGGCCGGATTCAATCTGCCCGAAAAAGTTCACATCCACGGCTTCCTCACCGTGGGCGGCGAGAAGATGTCGAAGTCGAAGGGCACGTTCATTCGCGCGGCCACGTACCTCGAACACCTCAACCCCTCGTATCTGCGTTACTACTACGCCTCGAAGCTCAGCCCGCGGGTCGACGACCTCGACCTGAACATGGAAGAGTTCGCGCAGAAGATCAACTCGGATCTGGTAGGCAAGGTCGTCAACCTGGCCAGCCGGGCGGCAAAGTTCGTGGAGCAGACGGGCCTCAGCGAAACTTATCCCGACGACGAAGGACTGTTCGAAAAAGCGGCCTCCGAGGGCGACGCAATTGCCGCGGCCTATGAGAACTGCGATTTCAACCGGGCCATGCGGCACATTATGGCCGTGGCCGATCGGGCCAACCAGTTTGTCGAACACGCCCAGCCATGGACGTTGCGTAAAGATCCGGAAAAGGCTCAGCAGTTACAAGACATCTGCACGGTGGTGCTGAACCTCTTCCGCCAGATCGCGGTTTACATCTCGCCCGTGCTACCGAAACTAGCCGAGCAGACGGCCGAGCTGTTGGGCAGTCCTATCGAGAGTTGGGAAGAAACCAAAACGCCCCTGTTGGGCACTCCCGTTAATAAATTCAAACACATGATGAAACGCGTAGAAGCAAAGGACGTCGAAGCCATGGTAGCCGATAGTGTCGAGCCCGA
Source organism: uncultured Planctomycetaceae bacterium (assembly GCA_964541935.1). Lineage (GTDB taxonomy): Bacteria > Planctomycetota > Planctomycetia > Pirellulales > Thermoguttaceae > JAFGTN01. The sequence goes on from CAZISU010000949.1 coordinate 2,551, forward strand.
AGAAACCACCACAGCCGAATCCGCGACGGGCGAAGCCCAGTTCGACGATAGCGACAAGCCTCTGGCCGACGAGCCCTTGGCCGAAACCTGCACGTTCGACGATTTCGTGAAAGTCGACCTGCGCGTGGCCCGCATCGTGGCGGCCGAACACGTACCCGAAGCACGCAAGCTGTTGCAGCTCACCTTGAGCCTGGGCGGCGATCAGCGCCGCAACGTTTTTGCGGGCATAAAATCGGCCTACGATCCGGAAAAGCTGGTCGGCCGCCTTGTCGTTTGCGCGGCCAACCTGGCGCCGCGGAAGATGAAGTTTGGCATGAGCGAGGGCATGGTAATCGCCTCGGGCCCGGGCGGCGAAGAGATTTTTCTGCTCTCGCCCGACGAAGGCGCCCAGCCGGGGCAACGGGTGCATTGAGTGGGAGAAGGTCCAATAATCAAGGTTCCACGTTAGGCGAGCTTACTGGCCAGTGGCCAATAACTCGATAACAATCACTGCAACCAGAGCCACGGCCGTGCCGATTGCCGCTTTGTGATCGACGCGGCCCGGGTTCTGCTCGTTATCAAGTCCAAAATGCTGTCCCAGGCCGTTTAGCA
>CAZISU010000950.1:0-3133 GCA_964541935.1 uncultured Planctomycetaceae bacterium
CACGTTCGATGGGAGTACAATATGATGGCAACACGAATCTTTTTTCTAGGACTTGCTGTCCTAGTCATTACGTCGATGACGTCGCAAGGGGCGATACTGTTCGAGGACGATTTTAGTGGAAGCACTCTTGATACTGGCAAATGGTCAGCCGGTGCTAGTAATGTTGGCACTGTTAGCGTATCCGACGGAAACGTCACGCTGGACGTTCCCTCCGGCGACTGGACACATAGCCAGATGGATAGCATCTCGACGTGGACCGCGGCCAGTGACCTTTACTACAGCTTCACGATCGGCGCGGCCCCCGCGGGTAACTTCAACATATTCCAGGTGTTTGAAGGAACCGCGCAAACCGGCTACGTGGCCATGCGGAACGACACTGGCGTAGGGGGATGGGTCTATGATGCTCGAGTAGGTGAGGCAGGTACAGAGTCGTACCGAAGCACTATTGTGCAAACTCTGGATGTTGGCGATGTCTTTACACTCAAAATTGGACCCTCTGGCAGCGCTGCATACAAGAACGGCCGGGAGTTCGACAATTCCATCGTGGCTCCGCTGGGCGCAATGATGATCGACGCACAATGTTGGCGGGAACCAGATGGCGTTGCTTCGCAAACGTTCGACTATATCAGCGTTTCCGACACGGCACCGGATCCCACGATCCCGCCGGTCGAGCCCGTGTATCAAGACATCCACCTCGATTTCGACGGCACCCGTCTCGATAATCCCAATCCGATGACTTATCAGCCTGCCGATGGTACGGTGTACAACGGCATCCTGGTAGATTCTCGCGGCGGCACTCCTGCCGACGACAACCTCAGCATCTCGGCAAGCAACCTGCTCGACAGCCAGGGCAATGCCACGGCCGTCAATTTTGCGGTCTCGCCAGTGGCCGGCGAACAGGCTCCCGTCTACGCCGGTAGCGACCCAAGCTCGCTTGAAGCGTTGAGCAGCGACTACCTTTACGTGCATGCGACCGAGAATAATTCCGACGCCCCATTCACGATCAGCGGACTTGGCGACGCGGAAACAGTCAACATCATACTTAGTCCGGGGACCTATAATGGGCAAGAAGTCGTCATCGAAGGTTCCGTGAACCTTGCTAACGCTTTTTATGACGTCTCCGTGGTTGGGGGCGAGGTCAGCGGCACGATCGGCAGCGGCAGCGGGCTGGTTTGCGTTGTGATGGGCATGACGATTCAGGTCAACCAGGGCCTTCCAAAGCCGGGTGACGCTAACCGAGATGGAGTTGTGAACGAAGAAGACGCCGCCATGCTTGCCCAAAACTGGCTGCAGTCAACTTTCGATGGTTGGGCTGGCGGCGACTTTAACTCCGACGGCATGGTCGACGACATAGACGCTACGCTACTGGCCGCGAACTGGACGACAGCGGCCTCCGCATCGGTGCCGGAACCATCGATGCTGGTCTTGTTGCTGGCCGGTTTTGCGTTCTTAGTGTTGAGAAAACGAGTATAAGCGCGCAGAAAAAAGGTGCGTCCATGACGCACCGTGTCAAAAATCACCTCGTCAAACGGCGGGCCGACAACAGAGAGATGGCAACTAATTGACCCCGGTCAGATTGACCCGTGTCGGATTGACCCGTGTCGGAAATTGTGTTTCTGACAAAAACTACTATTTAGTACTGTTCAAAATTCACTAGGAGAACATCATGAGAGCGCGTATTGTATTTTTAGGACTAATTGTGTCGGTGATTGTATCTTTGGCATGTGGTACGTCCATTGCGGCGACAATTTTCGAGGACGATTTTAGTGGGCTCGTGCTTGACACTAACAAGTGGGCTGCCAGTGGTCCTGGCACGGTTACCGTATCCGGCGGAAACGTCGTACTGGACGTTCCATCCGGCGACTGGGCGCATAGCCAGTTGGATAGCGTGTCGACGTGGACCGCGGCCAGCGACCTTTACTACAGCTTCACGATCGGCGCGGCCCCCGCGGGAAACTACGACATCTTTCAGGTGTTTGAAGGAACCGCACAAACCGGTTACGTAGCCATGCGGAACGACGCCGGAGTGGGCGGGTGGATCTATGATGCTCGAGAAGCTGCGGCAGGCTCAGCATCGTACAGAAGCACTAATGTCCAAACCCTGGATGTGGGCGATGTATTTACACTCAAACTTGGTCCCACCGGCAGCGCCGCCTATAAAAACGGCACGATGATCGACAGCTCGGCCGTGGTTCCGCTGGGCTCGGTGATGATCGACGCACAATGCTGGCGTGAACCAGGCACTACCGCTTCGCAAACGTTCGACTATATCGGCGTCTCCGACACGGCACCGGTTCCTGAGCCGGGCACCTTTGTCTTGCTCGCCGGCGCTCTGGCCGGGCTCCTTTGCTGCGTCTGGCGCAAGCGATAGTAATGTGTATCGTGCGAGCCGGGACGGCAGGCAGACTGCCGTTCCGGCAATCGCACCGGCGAATTGCTTTATCCCCCTTGATTATGAAGGCTCAAAATTGAAACCGCAAAATATATTTGTGTTGGCGACCATCGCAATCTTCACCACTCTGGCAAGCGGCGTCGTTTCGGCTGCAATCCTCTTCGAGGACGATTTTAATGGAACCACGCTCGACACTAGCAAGTGGTCTGCCGGTGGCCCCGGCACGGTTAGCGTATCCGGCGGAAACGTCACGCTGGATGTTCCCTCCGGCGACTGGGCTCATAGCCAGATCGATAGCACGTCGACGTGGACCGCGGCCAGTGACCTTTACTACAATTTCACGATCGGCGCGGACTCCGAGGGGGCCTACAATATCTTCCAGGTGTTTGAAGGAACCGCGCAAACCGGTTACGTGGCCATGCGTAACGATACTGGAGCGGGATGGATCTATGATGTTCGAGAAGGCGCGGCAGGCTCAGCGTCGTACAGGAGCACTATTAGCCAAACCATGGGTGTGGGCGACATTTTCACACTCAGGCTTGGTCCCACCGGCAGCGCCGCGTATAAGAACGGCGTGATGTTCGACAGCACGAACATAGTTCCGACGGGTACGCTGATGGTCGACGCACAATGCTGGCGGGCGCCGGGCAGTGCCGCTTCGCAAACGTTTGACTACATCAGCGTCTCGGGCGAAGTCATCGAGCCCGAGCCGGACAAGTTGGTCAAACTGCCCGAGGTGCC
>CAZISU010000951.1:0-3132 GCA_964541935.1 uncultured Planctomycetaceae bacterium
ACTAACCCGAAGCGCAAGCGAGGGCCGGTAAACACGGAAAAACGTCGCACTCCCCTCGCTTGCGCTTCGCACTTAGTATGGCTCATGAATAATCCGGGCTAAGACGCCCTGAATTGGTTTCCAGAGCAACTCTTGGTGCGTCGCGGACGTACCCTACTACTTTGTGCATCGCACGCACCCTACGAAAAGAGCCCACGCTTGATGGGCGTGGGCTCTTGGGGTTTGCTTTTCTGTAGCTCGGGGGCAAGCCCCGCCGCTAACAATTAGCTTTCGGATTCTTCGCCTTCGCCGGCGGCTGCGCCGACTTTGGGTGGCTCTTCGGGTTGCTCGGTGGTCGAGCTTTCGAAGATGAGTTGCGTCTTGCCACCCACCTTTATGGTTTTCACCGTGATGGTGTCCTTGCCTTGGAACTCGCCCTTGAGCAGCTCTTCGGAGAGGGTGTCTTCGACGTTGTTTTCTAATGCGCGACGAAGCGGTCGGGCACCGAAGTCGAGATTCGAACCCTTCTTAATGATGAACTTTTTGGCCTCGTCGGTGAGGATCAGCTTCAGACCGCGTTCAAGCAGACGCTCGCGGACCTTACCCATCTCCAGTTCGATGACCTGGCCCAGGTCGTCGTTGGTCAAGTGACGGAAGACGATAATGTCGTCAACACGGTTGAGGAACTCGGGGCGGAAGACCTTTTCGATCTGTTCCTGTACGCGGTCCTTCATGCTGTCGTACGAGGCGTCGTTGTCGGGCTTCTGGAAGCCAAAGGCGGCTTCGTTCTTAATGGCCTCGGCACCGGCGTTGGTGGTCATGATCAGGATCGCGTTGCGGAAGTCGACGTTGCGGCCGAAACTGTCCGTGAGGCGACCCTCTTCCATGACCTGCAAGAGCATGTTGTAGACGTCGGGGTGCGCCTTTTCGATCTCGTCCAAAAGCACGACCGAATAGGGGCGGCGGCGGATCTTTTCGGTTAACTGGCCGCCTTCTTCGTAGCCCACGTATCCTGGAGGCGCGCCAACCAGACGGCTGACGTTGTGCTTCTCCATGTACTCGCTCATGTCGATCTGGATCAAGGCATCATCGTCGCCGAACATGAACTCGGCCAGCACCTTGGCCAGCAGCGTCTTGCCCACGCCCGTAGGCCCGGCGAAGACGAAGCAGCCGGTCGGCCGCTTGGGATCTTTCAATCCGCTACGGCTGCGGCGCACGGCCTTGGAGATGGACTTGATGGCCTCGTGCTGGCTGATGACGCGGTTGTGCAGTTCATCTTCCATCTGCATCAGACGCATCGAATCCTCGGTCGTGAGACGCGTCAAGGGAATGCCGGTCATCTTGGAGACGACCTCGGCGATGACTTCCTCGTCGACCATGCCGTCGGTCTGGCGGGATTTTTCACGCCATTGGTCGGTGATCTGCTCTTTCTTTTCCTTGAGCTTGTCGGCCTTGTCACGTAGCGAGGCAGCCTTTTCGAAATCCTGGTTGGCGACGGCCTCTTCCTTCTCGTGGTTGAGCTGCTCTACTTCCAGATCAATTTCCTTGAGATCCGGCGGACGGGTCATGGACTTCAGATGGATTCTGGCTCCAGCCTCGTCGATGACGTCGATGGCCTTGTCGGGCAGACAGCGGCCGGTGATGTAGCGGCCCGAGAGCTCGACGGCCGACTCGATGGCGTCGTCGGTGATTTGTACGTGGTGGTGCTTCTCGTAGCGGTCGCGCAGGCCCTTGAGGATCTGCACCGTTTCGGCGTCGGACGAGGGTTCGACCATGACGATCTGGAAGCGTCGGTCCAGGGCCGTGTCCTTTTCGATGTATTTGCGATACTCGTCGAGCGTGGTGGCTCCGATGCACTGGATCTCACCGCGCGACAGAGCCGGCTTGAGAACGTTCGAGGCGTCGATGGCGCCTTCGGCTCCACCGGCACCGACCAGCGTGTGCAACTCGTCGATGAACAGGATCGTGTTCTTGGCCCTGCGGACCTCGTTCATGACTGCCTTGATGCGCTCTTCGAACTGGCCGCGGTACTTGGTTCCGGCCACCATCATGGCCAGGTCGAGCACGACAATGCGCTTGTCGATCAACAGTTCGGGCACGACGCCTTCGACGACGCGTTGTGCGAAGCCTTCCACGATGGCCGTCTTGCCCACACCAGCTTCGCCCAGCAACACGGGGTTGTTTTTGGTACGGCGAGCGAGGATCTGCATGGTCCGCTCGATTTCCTTATCGCGGCCGATAACCGGGTCGAGCTTGTTCTGCTTGGCCAGCTCGGTCAAGTCGCGTCCAAAGCTGTCCAAGGCGGGCGTCTTCGACTTGCCGGGACGTTGCGATTCGCCTGCCGCAGCAGCACCACCACCACCGCCGCTGGCACCACCGCCCCGCTCCGAGCCTTCGGCGCCTTCGCCGTGGCCGAGCAGGTTGAGAACCTCTTCGCGGACGTCTTCGAGCTTGAGCCCCGGATTCATCAAGACCTGGGCAGCCACGCCTTCCTGCTCTCGCAGCAGGCCTAGCAGGATATGCTCGGTGCCAACATAGTTATGGTTCAGGTTGCGGGCTTCTTCCATCGAATACTCGATGACCTTTTTGGCCCGCGGCGTTTGCGGCAGCTTGCCCATAGTGACCATGTCGGGGCCACTTTGCACGAGCTTTTCGACCTCGAGACGGATCTTGCGAAGATCTATATCGAGATTTTTCAGCACGTTGGCTGCTACGCCACTACCCTCTTTAATGAGGCCGAGCAGGATGTGCTCGGTGCCGATATATTCGTGGTTGAACCGTTGTGCCTCTTGGTTTGCAAGTTGCATTACCTTACGGGCACGGTCAGTAAATCGCTCGTACATTCCAGCCTCCATTGGGCGGTTGAGCTACAGGCGGGATCCTGGGTAAAAACTTTACGGCGTGAATTATGCGCCAATTCCCAAGGGTCTCGCCCCCACTCGATTATGCTGTTCCGGTGCGTTTTCGTTTGTTGTTCGAATGGTTATGCCGCCTGCCGATCGTCGACCGACGGCTCCCCCGGCCCCTGTTGTGCGTTAGGCTCTTCTTCCAGGCCCGTTTCTTCCGATACAGTTTTATCTAAAACCATTTCGTCCGCTTGATCCTGTTCCGATTTTACCTTATCCAACAATCGCTGCTCTTGTTGAATTTCCA
>CAZISU010000952.1:0-3130 GCA_964541935.1 uncultured Planctomycetaceae bacterium
TGCTGTGCGCCTGTTCCGCGGGACCGTCGCAGATAGCGTTGCCAGTGGTTGGCGTTGTGGAGCCCGGCTGGCTGGGATTGGCAATCGGCTTTTTCTGGTTGGTGGGAATGACCAACGCCTACAACTTCATGGACGGCGTCGACGGCATGGCCGGCGGCACGGCGGTTGTCGCGGGCCTGGGTTGGTTCGCCCTGGCCACGTTCTGCGGCGCGTCGCTGGTCGCCACGTTGGGCCTTTTACTGGCGGCCGCCAGCGTCGGATTCCTACTGCACAATCGCCCGCCGGCCCGCATTTTCATGGGCGACGTGGGCAGCGCGTTTCTTGGGTTCGCTTTCGCCTCGATGGTGCTGATAGTTGCCGTATCCGACGTGGGAAACGGGTTTGCCACAGGAAACGGGGGCGACGCGCGGCTGGCCGTGGGCGGCGCGATTTTGGTTTGGCCTTTCGTGTTCGACACCCTGATGACCTTCACGCACAGGCTGACCCGAGGCGAAAACGTCTTCACCGCCCACCGCGGACACCTCTACCAACGCCTCTGCCTGGTAGGCTGGTCGCACGGATCGGTCTCGCTACTCTACACGCTCATGGCCATGCTTGGTGCGGCGATCGCGGCGGCCATGGTAATTTACCCGGGGGCGGGCGATTGGGCCGTAGCGTTTGGCCTGCCGCTATTGGTGGCGGGGCTGTGGACCTTCGGACGGTTTCAGACGACGGCCTGGGATGATTCTTGGCAGTCGGACCAAAAGCCGGCCCGCCGGGATCTCGGCCCGATTTACGAGTGTGCTCTAGACCGGCCGTGGCAGGTGACGATCTATTGCGAAGATGAAGCCTCTATGCACGTAGAACGTCAATCAGTTGAAAAAGGTAATCGGGAGGGCGAAGCTCCTGCTGAGCCGAGGGTGGCTCGTGGCTCAGCAGGAGCTTCGCCCTCCCAGCCACAGAAGCCATTTCTTACCCAAGGCCATTAGCGTTACTACTTCACCCCAAACCGATGCACCGTAACCTCTTCATAAGTCTCGCCTGGCTTCAAGAGTGTTGATGGAAATTCCGGCCGGTTGGGCGAGTCGGGGTAGTGTTGCGTTTCCAGGCAGAAGCCGGTGTGGTTACTGAAGCCGCCCGAGCGTGGGCCGCCGTCGAGGAAGTTGGCCGTGTAGAGTTGCACGCCCGGCTGCGTGGTGAAAACTTCCATCGTCCGCCCGCTGGCGGGGTCGTGGACCATGGCGGCCGGGGTTAGCATCTTGGTGGCCAGGTCGTCCGGCTCCTTGTTTAAAACGTAGCAGTGATCGTAGCCGCTATCGGTTTGGTCGATGCGCGAGCCGATGGTTGCAAGCTCGCTGAAATCCATCTCCGTTCCCTTAACGGGGCTGAGCGGCCCGAGTGGGATCGAACCTTCGTCGACGGCCAGGTAATTATCGGCGTCGATAATCAACTCGTGATCGAGGATCTTGCCGGAGTCTTGCCCGCCCAGGTTCCAATAAGCGTGGTTGGTGAGATTGACGTGCGTGGACTTATCCGTCGTGGCCGTATAGACCATCATCAGATGATCGTCGTCGCTGAGAATGTAGGTCGTGGTGACCGAGAGCGTTCCCGGGTAGCCTTCCTCGCCGTCGGGGCTTTCGTAGGTGAGCCGTAGCGCGACGGCACCATCTTCCTCAGTCGTTTCGGCCGCCCAAACTTTTTTGTCGAAACCCACCTCGCCGCCGTGCAAGTGGTTTTGATTATTGTTGGTGGCCAGCGTGTATTGCGTGCCGTCGATGGTGAAACGGCCGCCCGCGATGCGATTGGCGAATCGTCCGGCAATGGAGCCGAAAAAGGGATGCCCGGCGATGTACTCGTCGAGCGAGTTCATGCCCAGGGTGATATTTTCGCTCTTACCATTGCGGTCGGGTGTTTCGACCGAGGTAATGGTAGCGCCGTAGGTCATTACCTCGACGGTGAGTCCGTTGGCATTTGCAAGCGTGTAGAGATCGACCTCGGTGCCGTCTGGGGTTTTTCCGAACGATTTTTTTGTAATACTCATGTTCGTCTCGTTCCTGTCATAAACCGAGAAATTCAATTGACAAGCCGCAGATGCATATCGTCGCTCCGGCCAAGGCGTGAGTATAGCGTTCGAGCCGCGAAAGCGGAATGAAGCTTACGCCAAACGCTGATATCAAAACGACGGTCATCATGGTCGTCAGCGTAACCGCGCCGAAAACCGCGGTAACGGCCGCCAGGCCCCAAAGACTTTTCTGCGCGGCGGGATACATGAGTATGGGAATCAGCGGCTCGCAGGGACCGAAAACAAAAATCGTAAACAGCACCCACGGGGTAACGCTCTTGCTGCCCTCTTCAGCATGGGCGTGAACGTGGTCGGCGTTATGTGCGTGGGTATGCTCGTGGGCCAATCCGCTGTTATGGGCGTGCAGGTGTTGGTGCGGTTTGTTTCTGATCGCTTGTCGTACACCCCAGACGAAGTACATGAAGCCGAAGGCGATCAGGGCCCAGGCGGCGAGATTGCCGCGAAAGGACTCGATTTCGGTCAGGTTACTGACCGCGATACCAAAGGCAACGCCGACCAGTCCAAGTATTACCGAGCTTAATACATGGCCGATCCCGCAACAAAACGTGATGAAAGCGGCCTTTTTCATAGACCATTGGCCGGATTTTGCCATAACGATGAAGGGCAGGTAGTGGTCCGGACCAAATAGGGTGTGCATAAACCCAATCGAAGCTGCCGTAATAAGCAGCACTGATAGCTCGGTATCCATAATGGCTCTCTTGCCGATTGTGTAGTAATACTATAATCAGCAATGTATTATCGGCTATGCTTGCCGTGGATGCCAGTAGGCAATTTTCATAAAGCGGCGAATGGCGGACGTGGTGCTGAACTATTTATGCATCAACTCGATCAGGCAAGTTTTTCGGAACCCGAGTACACTTCTTCGACTTTTAAGGCTACGGCGGCGTGACCGGGGTGCTTGGCGGGATTCCATTTTTTCATGTCGTCAAAGATTTCGCCATCTTTATGATATTCGAGAGTCCCTTTTACTTGAAAAGCTTTATCCTCGTCGGTGATGAACAAGACGGATCCCTTGCTTCCCGTGAATATGTTTTTTTGTGTTTTATCGAAATAGTTGTCGGCAATCAC
>CAZISU010000953.1:0-3130 GCA_964541935.1 uncultured Planctomycetaceae bacterium
GTTTAATGACAGTGGCAGCCTTGGCCCGCCGCCAATCTACGAACCATTGAGCCCCAAACCCGTTCGGCCCGATTATTGCACGTGTGGGATTCGCTGTAAGTGATGAATACCCTCCGCGGTGTCGCGATTGTGGGCCGGACAGTATTGGACTTGCCTCCATTTTGCTTTTCAAAATCGCTCTTCAATTAATCTTGAAATCTATGTAGACTCCCCCCCAACGTATATTTACTCGGGGCGTTCGCCGTAGCCTGACGTGTGGTCTAAAATCCGTCAGAGCCGCCAACCTGCCAAGGAGGGCAAGATGGTTAAAACTGGCAATGATAAACAGGCAGTTAGCCTTTCGGTAGCGATGATTGTCCGTAATGAGGCGGATGTGATTGCCCAGAGTATCCAAAGCGTGCAGGCTATTGCCGATGAGATCGTTGTGCTCGATACGGGCTCTAATGACCATACGGTTAGAATTGCAGAGCAGCTTGGCGCGCGGGTGGTGTCGTTCGAGTGGACCGATGACTTTTCGGCCGCACGGAACCGGCTGATGTCGGAGTGTCGCGGTAAATGGGTGTTCTGGCTCGACGCCGGAGAGAGTCTGGTGAGCGAATCGGCGCCGCTGCTGCGAGTTTGTGTTGACCGAGAAGCCGTGCCCGACAAGGCGTATCTGGCGCTGGTCGATGTGTCGCCTGCTGGAGAGGGTGGATCGAATGAACAGATCGCCCAAGTGCGTCTATTGCCCAATCGAGAGGATATACGTTTCGAAGGACGAGTGCGGGAAACGGCGCTGACCTCGATTGAGCGTGCCGGTTTGGAACTCAGTACGGCGCCGGCCATGATCCGTCGGCACGCGCGTCACCACAATGCCTCGCGAAAAGTTCGCATCGCGCAGCGTGATCTGCGGCTCATCGAGCTTGAACCCGCGGCAAGCGAGTCGGCCCGTCTGCTGATAGCCAAGGGCGAGGCGCTGTCGAATCTGGACCGCCAGGAAGAAGCTAGAGACGCCTTTCGTCAGGCCCTTGATGTCGCGGAAGATGGATCGGCCGAGATGCTGGCCGCCTTCTATGGGCTTCTTACTACCCACGAGTCCGATCCGGCCCAGAAGCAGATGGATGTTTGCATGGAGGCGTTGGGCGTCTTTCCGCTAGATGGCCAGTTGCTTTGCGCATTGGGAAATTACCTGCAAGCGCAAGGCCAAATAGACCTGGCAGCTAGGTCGTTTGCCAGCGCCGTCGAGCATGGGCAGATTAACATTCAGGTTTGGCACCTTGCGGAAATAATCGAAATAGCCACGGCATGTTGGGCAATCTCGTTACAGCTTCAAGACAATAACGCTCGGGCAGTCAGCGTTTTGCAAGAAGGCCTCGCCCGTCATACCTGCTCGGAGCGGTTACAGCGGCGTTTGATAGAATTGCATGTAAAAAGCGGAAATGCCGAACAAGCCTTGCCTTTGGTAGATGAGCTGCCGCTAGATGAGGAGTCTAAAAACGCATTTGCAAATGCCGTCCGCGGCGCCGCGCATGCCGCCTCGGGGCAGTGGCTGGAGGCTTTGGGGTATCTGCAAAGCGCGCATGTGGCGGGGTGCCAAGAGCCGATTTGCCTACGTTGGCTGGCTATTACTCTGATGTCGAACGGTCAGGCTGATAAGGCCGAACCGATCTTGCGACAATGGCAAACGTTAGAACCGGCAAGTCCGGAACCGCTCGAGTATCTCGATGCCATCACACGGCAAACCACCACGCATATTTGCATAGACACCGCGGCCAGTCAGGTCGACCACCCGAATGTCGAGGAAGCCAGTGGTCATATAGGAGCACGTTGGCACAGGGTAGATCCGGCCGCGTCCGTGCTTCATACCGACTGTTCGCAGATGCCCATAGTCGTGCAGACGTCAACGGTGGATGAGTCAGGTAGTTAGTTCAGTAGCATGAATAATAGCCATAAATGGTACAGCCTGTCCAACGTTCTTACAAGACGCTGTAAACTTCCCAGATATCCTAAATCACCTACTTTACTGTAGGCGGATCTGTTGTAGACTTTTAGTGGATGAGCGGTTCACGTATTGTTGGCCGCGAATCCATCAACTTTGGCTTTCTCACCCCCGTGTTTTGGGCAGGGCCATTCATCCTGAATGGCTCTGCCCTGTTTTTTTGCGCCAAAAGCCAGTCTTTTTTCCAGCCTGGGCAAAATGCGCTTGTCTTCATTGCCAAGTCTTGGCAAAATCTCTATGCTTGGCCTAAAATTGGACCAATAATATACTTGGCCCAACAACCGATGTTGACAAATGGTTCTTTGTTTATTACTAAACGGGTATGTTGGCGGTACGGATTGACTTACTAGTCGAGGACATTATTAATGATAGCAGTAATCGACCCGGCCCTTGTTTGGGGAGCCGAAGGAAACTCTCTTATTAGCCCGGTGGGCGCTAGTTGCGTCGTGCCGGCCATTCCGACACACGGCGTTACGGCGAGTGACGGGATGACTGGCGACGAATTCGACGAAGATTTCGACGACGATTTCGATGAAGACTTCGACGACGATTTCGAAGACGACCTAGACGACGACTTGGATGATGATGAGGATGACGACGACGAGTTTGAGGACGAGTTTGAGGATGATTCAGACGCTGCTGTAAAAGTCGGTAACGATGATTGACTCATCCAGCTCGAACATCTCGTCACGAACCACGGAAAGGTTTTGTATTTTTGCGCGATCTAGCTAACCATATTGAACAGGCTGTCGAGGTGATACGCAACCATTGGTCGGGTGTCCCAAAAGTAGGCGTAATTTTGGGCACGGGGCTGGGTTCGGTGGCCGGAAAGATTGCCACCGAGGCGACCATCGACTATGCGGCTATTCCGCATTTCCCCCGTTCGACGGCCGTGAGCCACGCTGGCCAGCTCGTGTGCGGCACGCTTTGCGGCGTTCCACTTTTGGCCATGGAGGGACGGTTTCACGCTTACGAAGGATATTCGTATCAGCAGATAACGTTCCCGGTCAGAGTGATGAAGGCCATGGGGTGCGATACATTGATTGTGTCGAACGCCTGCGGCGGCATGAACCCGCAATACGCCGGCGGCGATATCATGGTCATCGACAAAAACGGCAAAGTTCTGTGTGATTCCCGCGGCAACGTTGATTC
>CAZISU010000954.1:0-3127 GCA_964541935.1 uncultured Planctomycetaceae bacterium
GCATTAACGCCGCGAAACCGGATTGGTTCTTTCTGCCTTTGATGAAACGCCACTGCATGGGCATATTAAGCTCGACGCGGTCGCCCGTCTTCCATTGGCGATCGATCGTGAAGAATGAACCGCTCTTGATCTTCTGTTCAATTGTCTGACCGTTGACCGCGACCGTAACCGACTTGTCGGCCCATCGCGGGATTCGCAGCCGTAGCGGGAATTTGGCGGTTTTTGACGGATCGACATGCACGACAACCTTGCCCGAACTGGGGTAATCGGTCTCCTGACGTACAGCGAGCGACACCCCGTCGCCGAGGTCGAACTTTGCTTTGGATTGTGTGTAGAGATTGATCGCCAGCCCACCATCCTGGCGGTAGTAGATCATCTCGGGCAACTCCGCCATGATCCGCCGGAAGTTGTTGGGGCAGCAGAAAGTGTCGGTACCGTAGTAAACACGCTTGCCTTCAAGCGGAGTGAAATAGCGAAGCTTGCGGCCGTCGGGGGCCTGCGCCGCAAACAAGGCATTGTAGACCGTGCGTTCCATCATGTCGCCATATTTCGAATCGCCTTCCAGACGAAGCAGGCGGTCGAGCATCCTGGTCAGATAGGCCGTAACACAGCTTTCGCTCACCATGCCGGCGAGGTGCTGCTTGTTGTCCCACCCCTCTTTTAAACTGCACGAGCCCGACGCCAGCAGGCCGTCCTGGCCGGTGAGATAGTCAATCACTCCACGCGATTGTGCGCTGAGCTTCGGATCGGGTGTTATGTGGTTCAACTGCATTTGCGCAACGCACAGGCAAATGTGAATGTAGACGTGTCGTTCGTCGTCCATGCATTCCAGCCACCCGATCTTCTTCGCCGCATTCCATTGCGACAACTTGCAATGCTTCGAGGCGACACAGAAGTCCAGGTACTTGCGGTCTTTTGTCTGCTCGTAGAGGGTCAGCAATGCGGCTTCAAGACCCGTGGTCACGCCGTACATTCTGGCCCGACTTCCGTCCCGCCCAGGTATCCGATCCGGTTCGGCCGACCAACGCTCGATGATGTAATCCACCAGCTTGCGTGCCGCTTCGAGCGAAGCCTTTTCGCCATAATACTTGTAGTCGGTGGTAAGCCCCAACGCCATATACGACATCTCGTGTATGTCATAAGTCCCCCATACTCGGTTTTTCGGTATAAGTATGCCGATGTAGCCATCGGGCTCCTGCGTCTTGATGACTTCGGCGACGATATGCTTCTTCAACGCCAGCACTCGAGGGTCGTTCGAGTATATCGCGAAGCGGACCGCGGCATCGACCGTTTTGCCCAGGCCGACATACCCGATCTTGGCATTCTTTGCTTTCAGCGCAGGCATAAATACTTTGTCTATATCCAGCTTGAGCAGGTTCTCGTAAATTGTGTTGTCGATGCGGCGACCAATTTCACCGGCGACTTTCACCTCGCGCATATCAATGGGGGTTAGCTTGTCCGCAGGCGACACTTTTTCAGGGTTGTCGGCGGCAACCGCAACGCTTGATAAAAGAACCAGGACCATTAGCTTGGGCAGAATTTTCATGTTTCTCTCTTTATAACTTGCACTTTTAAGTTTTAGTCTATGTCCGAAAGACCGCCGGGAGGGCCGCCATCTTGGATCCAGCCGATAGACTGCCACAGGTCGGCGTCAATCTCATCCTGGAAGAAGTGCACGCTGCCGTCGGCCAAGAGTCCTTGCACGCCGCCCGGATGCCGACTGCGGGAAGCGGCCACATTTGCCTCTCCGGCCGTGCCGACACAGGGGAGATTCTTTTCCGGATCGTTGCGGGCCGGGTCGCCACAGAATGAGGGGTAGTTCAACAGTAAGTCGGGCGCCGAGGTGTTTGGCGTCATCGAGGTGTAGAGAAGCTTGCAGCCGGCTCGGTTGGTGTAGCAGTAACCGCGGAAATCATCGGGCATGCCAGTCAGGTACTCGCTCATCGCCAGCGTACTGCTAGTGCCGTCTGAAATGTCGCGGATCTTGGCGCCACGATTCATTCCGAAAACACCGCGCCGAGAGTTATCGAACGCGCCTGGGTTTATCTGTTCGTTCCAGCAATCCCCATCGTTTACGCCAGAGAAAATCCCCAGATAGTTAACAATAAACATTTTAGCCGCCCCGTTATCCCCGATGGTTGCGCCGCCACACGACTTGGTTCCACCGCCCAGCCCGTCGCTAGGGCAAAGGTAGACGGAAACCGGCTGGCCAAAAATATCTCCACGCCACGCGGTGCCGGCGTTTGAGTGCCAGGGGCGAACGAGTGTGCCGCCTACGGCCGTCGCTTGGGCTTCCTTCAAGGCATCGCCCATCTCTTCAAGTTCCATGAAGGGCAGCAGGTAGGTGTGTATTGTGGGCCACTCGGGATCTCCAAACGGAGTACCTTGGGACAATGCGCCCATCGGAAACTGTCCGTGGGCGGCGTGGTAGTTGTGCAACCCGACGCCGATCTGCTTCATGTTGGATGCACAAGAGATTCGCCGCGCCGCCTCGCGGGCAGCTTGGACGGCCGGCAATAACAATGCGATTAAAATGCCAATGATCGCAATTACGACCAGCAACTCAACAAGCGTAAAAGCCTTTTTGTGTTGCATTGCTTCGTCCTTACTGAGAAAGAAGAGGTTTGGGGAACGTTACGGAACGTCCCCCATTAATTTATTTGCGTGGCACCTTCGTGTCACCCTTCCATTGGATCACGCCGTCGACAACTTCCGTGGGCGCCATCGTTGTAAATAACTTGGTGGGCCAGCCCGCCAAACGCTCGAAGCCCTTGGGCACCGATTGCTGGAACTGGACGTATGCCTGCACCTTGCCCTTGGTGGTATATGTGACCCGTTTGTCTTTGAGACCGTTACGGAAAACGCTGTAGCCAGCCAGGATGCAGTCTTCCAGATCGACGTGCAGTTTCGACTTTTCCCTCTCGCAACAGATAATGCCCGTCGAGGGCGTGATTTGCGGCTGTGAGAAATTTAACACTATCATGCGGCAATCCTTGAACTTGGCGCGGACGTCAAGACTGGCGAAAGATACCTGCACGGCATTGTCGGGGTGAACCAGGGTGCAGTCCTCAAAAACGACGTGTGGAGAATCGGGCATCGAATCCTTCCACCCGCCAATGAGGACCGC
>CAZISU010000955.1:0-3127 GCA_964541935.1 uncultured Planctomycetaceae bacterium
GCTTTACAACTACGTGCTCTTCGACCAGATGAGCGATTTGCCGCCGGCCGACGAATACGATCCCGACAACCCGCCGCCTTCGCTGGTGGTTTTGTCGTTGGGCACCGACTCCACGGATCTGGTGGTCACCAACGGCTACCGCGTATGGCAGCGTAGCATTCCCATCGGCGGCAACCATTTTACCAAGGCGCTGACCAAAGAACTGAAGCTGACCTTCGCCAAGGCCGAACATCTGAAGTGCAACGCCACGGCCGCGCAAGACCCCAAGGCCTTGTTCCAGGCCATGCGTCCGGTGTTTAACGACCTGTTGACCGAGATTCAGCGTTCGATCGGCTATTTTAGCAGCATCGACCGCAACGCCACTATCGAAAAGATCGTGGCCCTGGGCGGCGCGATGAAGATGCCCGGGCTGAGACGTTATTTGTCGCAAAGCTTGGGACTCGAGGTCATTCGGGCCGATACATTCCGCGGCCTCAGCGGCACCGAAGTGATCGGCGCGCCGGCATTCAAAGTCAATCTGGTTTCCTACGCCGTGAGCTACGGGCTGGCCGTGCAGGGCCTCGCTGCGGGCCGTGGTGTTTTAACTACGAACCTGCTGCCACGTGAGATTGTCAAAGACCGTTTTATCCAGAGCAAGAAGCCCTGGGCCGTGGCGGCAGCCGCGATTTGAATGCCGGGTCTTGTACGCCGCTGAGGGCTACCGACGAGCAAGACCCGGCATTCAAAAGTGCCGAAGATCAGTGCAAACAGGTGGCTACCCAGTCGTCAACATGGAAAAGTGACGCGGAAACAGCCAAAGCCAACCTTGCTAAAATCGACGAGATCGGCCAACATCTGGTCGGCAACGTAGAAAACCGCGTTGTTTGGCTAGAACTGCTGCGCGCGGTCAATGAGTGTTTACCGCACGAAGAGGAAGACGAAGCAGCTCCGCCCGCCGCGGACGGTGCTGAGGCCGCGGCCGAAGCGACCGAAAAACCGCGCAAACCCATCATGGAACGCAACGAGCTGCATATCACCAGCTTCGAGTGTCAACGTCTGCCGTCGGCCGGTTTTTGGATTTCGGCAGTCAAGAAAAGTGGTTGGTATCAGAAGTCCGAAGAAGAATTGGCTGCCGAAGCGGCCCAAAAAGCTGCCGCGGGTGGCGGAATGGGTGGCGATGCTATGGGCGGTGACGCTACAGGTATGGGCGGCGGTGCTCCCGGAATGGGCGGACCCGGAATGGGCGGACCCGGAATGGGCGGACCCGGAATGGGTGGACCCGGAATGGGTGGACCCGGTATGGGGGGACCCGGCATGGGCGGCCCCGGAATGGGTGGACCCGGAATGGGCATGGATTCTGGTATGGGCGGACCTGGCATGGGGATGGATTCTGGTATGGGGATGGACGGTGGCGCAGTCACTGCGCAGAAAGACGTGTGGATCATACAACTCGAAGGCTACCACTATCACAACGGCGAGAAGGCCTCCGTCGACCAAGGTGCCCAATATGTTCGCGATACGCTGATTCGCAATCTACAGGAGATGGAGGTCTATCTTCCCACGGGCAACAAGGAGGATGGCGAAGAAGGCAAGCAGAAGACGGAACTGGTAACCATGCAGGAACTGGGGATCAGCTACCCTGTGCTGATTAACCCTGGAGGTATCATTGAGGTGCAAGTCGTTGACCGCGACGCCGAGGCCGATGCAAGCGAAGGCGCCGCGGCAGGCGCCAGGCCACGTGGTGCGGGCATGGGAGGCGGAGAAATGGGCATGGGCGGTCCCGGAATGGGTGGCGCGGGTATGGGCGGCCCTGGCATGGGTGGCGCGGGTATGGGCGGCATGCAAAACAGGAAAATGATTAAGCTGCGACGATTCGATTTCAAGGTTCAATTCTGCTGGCACCCTACGCCGCCCACCGTGCGGCACGAGAAGAAGAAAAAGCAGGAAGAAGCAAAGGCTGAAACCGGACAATTCGGCGACGAAATGCCGGGTGTAAATCCGTAAAGCGGGGTAAGCATGCAACCCCAAGCAACATACAAACATGCACGACGTGCCTAGATAATACTATCTAAGACGCGAAAAGGAACAGAACCATGGACAAAGTTAAAATCGTTCTGGCCGGTCTGAAAAAGTACCATTTTTGGGTTCTTTGCCTGCTGGTCATCGTGTTCGGAGTCGTCGTATGGAACATAGCCACGGCCGATCTGAGCGATCAATACACCAAGCGCAAAAGTACGCTTGAGAGTTCCCTGAAATCGGCCCGTTCGATATCCGGCGAGACCGATCACCCCAACGACAGAACTAACCAGGCCCTGGCCGAGCGCAACGCCGAGCAGCGGCAAATGGTTCTAGACGGTTGGAAGGCGCTATACGAGAAACAGAAAAAAGAAAACCCTTGGCCCACGTCCATTCTAAGCCAAAAATTCCTCGACCACGTCAAATCGCGAAAGCCGGGCCAGGAAATCAAAAGAGAATATAGGGAGATGTACTCGAACTTCATCCGCAGATATATCCCCACGCTTTTCGAAATCGTCGACTATCGCCATCGCGAAAAAATCGAAGACGACGGCAGCAACGGTAAAGCCGACGCTGTTAAAAAACAACCGGCGATGGGCATGGGCGGTGGAATGCCTGGCATGGGCGGTGGAATGGGCACCACGCAGTACAAACTTGTGGGAATCGTCAATTGGGACCAAAGCGACCGCGAAAGGATTTGGAGCCGCTTTCAGTGGCACGGCAAACCTACCACCATCCAACTCCGCATGGCCCAGGAAGACATCTGGGTATACGAAGCTTTGCTGAAAATTCTCAAAGCCACCAACGAAGGTGCTACCAGCCATCACAACGCCGCTATTAAGCAAATCGCTGCACTGGAGATAGGCCAATTCGCGGCAGGATCCGTCGCTTCCGGAGGCGTAAATCTTGCAGCGGCCGTTACCAGCACAGCAAGCGGTGGAGCAGGTGGCGGCATGGGTGGCGGCATGGGCGGCGAAATGGGAATGGGCGGAGGCATGGGCGGCCCCGGTATGGGCGGAGGCATGGGCGGAGGCATGGGCGGCCCCGGTATGGGCGGAGGCATGGGCGGGGGCATGGGTGGCCCCGGTGTGGGCCTGGGCGGCGGAATGGGGATGGGGGGCGGGGTGGGCGG
>CAZISU010000956.1:0-3123 GCA_964541935.1 uncultured Planctomycetaceae bacterium
GTTCCCAATGGAAGTCAGCAATCTCGACATCGGTAATTTGTTGCGACAGCCCTCCATCTCCATGGACGATATTCGCGCTGGCGCTTCCTTCCAGGGGCGTTGGGGCCAGAGTAGCGGAAGTGGGCTTGTAATAGTCCCACGAGTCGAATGCTTCCGCGGTGACCGCTTCAAAGTCTCCGTTGGTAAGCATAGAGTCGCCGGTGGGAATAGGAAGAACATCAGGGTCTGACACCCCGCCAAAACTCACATTATCTACCAAATAGTCACTTGCGCTCACGAGTCCAAGCAAGGCGAAATATTTTGGGGTAACGTTCATGACGCTGGCTTGGCCGGCAGGTGACGTGTAAGTGCTCCCGTTGAGTGTCAGCGAGATGGATTGTGTTGGGCTGCCGTACCCGCTTCCGGCGAATTCAAGATGGTTCATGACCGGAGTCTCACCGTCAAAAATCTGAAGTGTGCCAGTGTCGGTCGTTGGATTGGGAAACAAGCCGGTGTTAACCCAGGCAGCCCCATTGCTGTACTGGATCTCGCCCGACAATGCCACGCGAATGGAGTCTACATTGCCACTATACGGATTGCTAGGCTCCGTCTTGTAGGTGGTAGCGTGCAATGACCTGGATCCGGAAACAAAGGGCAGCGTGGCAAAGTCGAGTTCCCAAGAGAAGTCCGTTAAACCATCTTCGCTAACCTGTTGCCATATTGCATGGCCCCCGCCGGTGATGTTTGCGCTGTGGCTTCCCGCAAGGGGTGCCGTATCATAGTCGCTGGCGGCGCCGGCAGAACCGTAGCTCCATGAATCAAAATTTCCTGCCGTGACTAGCTCGAAGTCACCATTTATTATTGCTTCCTGCGCAATGGTTACCCCTGTAACCACGGCGAAGCAAATCGCAACGAGCCCACTTAAAATCATTCTAGACTTAAACATAGCGGTAACAGCCTTTCTTGTTTTCAGATTTCAGCGGAGCTTTCTCACCGATTGTGTGCGAAACTTACGCTGGAACGGTTATTGAGATCATATCCTGTTGTCGAAATTACGCCTCTGTTGCCAAAATCTCCGCCTCTGTTGTCGAGAATTCGGCCCACTGTGGGCCAAAAGGTCTGTGGATTTCGTCTCACGGCGGTCCCCGACCTGAATGGCCGAAAGATCGCTGCTCGGGTTCTTGTTGGTGCCGATCGAATCGCATTATCGCGTTGCTCCTCCGTCCTCACTGCCGCAGACCTCGCTACCGCAGTCCTTACTGTCGCAGTTTGTACGGCCTTCGACCTTGCTGCCTCTAACCTTGCTACCTCCATTCTTGCTGCCTTCGTACACCGGGACGGTTCCGGTACCTGCCGGATGGTGCCAAAGCGAACGCCAGTATGCCTTGTCCGTTTCGTAAGGATCGATGGGGTCTTTCGCCAGATCGAAGCTCTGGGGTAGAACGCCGAATCGCTTCATCCAACGGACGTAGTGTTCGCTGGGACGCCAACCCGGCATGTCGTATCGCCCGGCCTTCTCTTGTCTCGCCTTGGCCGCCTGGATGGCCCGCAAGATGGCTTGGTAGTCGGGATCTTTTGTATTGCGGAAGACTGCGGGCCGGCCATAATTATCCTTGCACCATCCGTACCCACCCGCATCTTCGGCTAGCGGCGCGCGGAGCATCATGGATTTTTCCGGATGCGATAGATTGTACAGGTTCCAGCAGTGCTTGGGCTGGTTCATCTTACCTTTTTGCACGCGCCGCCCCATCGACGCAGGCGAGTCGTGGCACCAGAGGCAGCGGTTGTAGACAATCCCGTCGAGGGGCTTACCGATTTCTACCTTGTAACTGTTTACCAGCGCCCCGGCGACCGCGTTTTCGCCGTGGTTATAAACCGCGTAGGTCCCTGTAGAATAGGCGCTCGCTTCAATCCAGAGGCGAACCGTGTCGTGCTCCCGCTTAGTCAGTTTCACGTCATAATGGCTGCCGTCGATTTTCTGCATTAGCGGGCTGGCCCCGGTGCCGAAACCATAGGGTTTATGCTCTCTAAACTCGGTAAGATATCTCCCCATCATGTCGCTGATTTGGTTGTAGGCAAAAAGCGAGTAATAGCTCTGCGTGAACCACTCGTTCCGGTCGCCGGTGAGCAGCACGCGGCCCGCCGGCTTCTCCGCACTGTGGCAGGAGACGCAGTGCTTGTCCCAGATGGGCTGTATGTCGCGTGGATAGTCGAAGACTTCGGGCACACCGGGGGCGGGTTTGATTCGGCTGGGGGGGCGTTTCAAGGCCATCAAAGTGCCGCTGCCTTTCAGGCCTGCGGTTGTCGTGCGGTACTCGTGGCAACCCACGCACCCCTGTACCTCGCCGGGCATCACCATCGTGTAGCTCTGCATCCGCTTGACCGCCAGCCCCTTCTCGTCGAGCGCCACGAAATACAGTGCCCGCAGGGGCGGTGCCTCGAACGAGGCCGACCCATCTGCCTCCACAGGAACGGTGCCCAGAACACGGCGGAGAGTGTGCGTGCCGTCCAGGCTGATCATCCCCGGCAATGAGAAGTAGCTGATCGGCTTGGGCAGATCCTCCAGCACCAAGAGCTTCTTGATCGTGCCGGGCTTGATGCCTTCCATCTCCTTGTTGCGCCCATGGTAAACGTCGGCTAGGATAAATTGACCGGTAGTTTTTTGCAAATCGGTACGGGGTGGGATTACCCGTTCGCGCGGCCGCGGCCGTATCACCCGCGGATCGTGCACCATTTTCTTTGCTCGGAAAAACTCTTCAATAGTTCCTTTTCCATCCATAACCAGCAGGCTCTTGTCCCGCGCGAGGAGAAAACAATCCTCTGACAGTGGATACGGGTCTCGGAACTCACTTCGCCCACCACCCAGGGAATAACTTGGGAAGTGATAGTAGCCCATGTTTAGCTTGGGGCTGATTTGCCTGGCCGAAGTAGGTTCGTCCGGTCCGGCCTTGAGGTCGACAATCATCACGTTGCCCGCGTTTTCTCGCTTGCCAGACGGTGGCGAGAAGATTGACACGACTTTATTTGTGCCTGGGATCGGCAGCGCGTCGCTCTTCACGTAAGGCAGTTCCGGCGCTCGCACTGTACCGCCCCAGCGCGGCCTCGCTTCGCTCGGCCGCAACCAAAGGAAGAAGGTATCCTCGC
>CAZISU010000957.1:0-3120 GCA_964541935.1 uncultured Planctomycetaceae bacterium
GCGCCGGCTTCGTTGAAGCTCCAATAGAAATCGGCGTTGTCCATCAGGACGTTCCAACCGTAGTTGGTCAGGTTCTCAGCGGCGAGAGCCGGGCTGGTTGCAGCCAAGCTCACAATAGCCAGCAAAAGAACCGCAATTAAAGCATGTTGTTTTGTCATCAGTTGCATTCTCCTTCGAGGGGAAACGAGTGTAAAAGCGAGTGTGTAAACGAGTAAAATAACAATCTAACCATCCTTGGGTGAGAGCCGTGTTTTCCAATTAGCGAGCCGTTACTTTGTGTGTGCCTATCCTCTTCATTTGGCTCGTAATGGTTTTGAAGCCCATTTCCTTTTAAGGCCTCTTCTCTGTCCCAGTTAGGGTTAATCTTTACTCCTGGGGTTTTTTGGGCCGGGTTGAGTTTGGCATTTTGAGATTCTAAATAAGTTTATTGAAACAACGCTTAGTTGAGTGATTAAGTTGTTAGCCTTCCCAGTCAAGCTGGAAGCCGTTGCGGACAAGTTGACTTTGATATTCGTTTAGCAGTCGCGGTCGGCATCGAACGGTTCTGGGTAGCCGTCTGCGGTTGACGCAGTAGGCTGCAAGCTCGCCGGCCGCCTCGCCAATGTTCCACTCGGCCGGGTGAACACGATACGGTCCGTTGGATATATGCGTAACGCCCAGGTTCTTGCAGCCCGCCAAAAGGTTCTTCATGCGGCAGGGCAGCAAAGCGCCCAGCGGTATTTGGAAAGGGCAACAGTCGACGTGCAGGTAATTGTCGCCTTCGACCGTGGGATGCAGGTCGAGGATATAATGTCCCACGCCGACCGAATCGCAAAAATTCTCGGCCAGCTTGCGACCGTTGATTTCGCGTGGTTTTTCGGGGCGAATATGTGATTCGGTGACCGTGAACTGCGCCTTCAGGCGTCGCGACTCGCGTATGTAGGGGTGTTTGGCCAGGCCATCTGCGGTGCCGGTCACGTCGCCTCGCAATCGCAGGCCTTTCCAGCCTTGCTTGCCGTCGGGACGCGGGGCGTCGGTCTGAAGCCAGTACAGCAAGGAGAGGCTCAATTGACGCATCCCGCGTAAGTGCTTCTCGCGCTCTTGTGGCGAAACGTCGTAGACTCCGCCCAACATGTAATCATTTTGAGGCCAGTTGATGATCGAAATGTCGTTGGGGAAGTGCTCGCCCGAAAAATTGTTCTTATCGATAATCCGACGGTATTTCCAAAGGTTCAAGTTCTTCGGGTGAACGTCGTTGTAGGCCGAATCGGGTGGAAGAAAATCGAGTTTCTTGGGTTTAAGCGTGTAAGGGTTAGAGTACCAAAGCGACAGCAGCGGATGCGGCGACCATTCAGGCGTGAGTGCCGGGATATATGTTTTCCAGAAGTTATAGTCTTCCGGCTTGTCGATGGTATGATCCCGGCCTTCGTCGTATTCGAGCGGATAACACCATGTTGCGGCCTGAACGTTTCCGGGGCGGGCGGTTGCCGAAGCATGTTCCTCGCCGGTTTCCGCAGCCGATTCCGAGCCGGTCACATATTCCGTGCCGGTCAGTGGCAAAAGGTCGCCGGTCTCCGTGGCGTCGATGAAATACCGGGCGTTGACGACTCGCGGTGTGTCGTCGTGCTTCGAATGCAGCGTGACGGCGCAAACCCGGTCGCGACAAACGTCGGCCTTCGTGGCCACGGTATCGAGAAGAATGGTCAAGCGGCCGTCGGCCACCGGCTTGGCAAGCTGTTGTTGAAGAACCGCCAGCGCGACGCGGGGCTCGTGGCACAGACGCGACACCGAGCCGTTACCCGGGTTGAGGTGAGTGGCGTTTTTCGCACATTCCGTAAGAGGGTAGTTCGAGCGATAATACTCTCGAATAGCGTTGCGGAATTGCCGATAGCTTTTTGTACAACCTTCCGATTCGATCCAGGCGTGTTCGTCCAGCGGCACGATTTGTTGTGTGAGTTGGCCGCCGATCCAGTCCGTCGGCTCGACCATGACAACTCTCGCGCCCATCCGTATGGCGGCCATGGCGGCCGCACAACCGCCCAGCCCGCCACCGACGATGCAAACGTCGGTCGATATCTCGCGCCCCATGCACCTGCAAGCCGGCGAGACCTTGGCCGCGGAGGCCACGGTCGGATACCAGCAGGCGGCAGCCGCTAGTCCTGATTTCTGTAAAAAGTCACGCCGTTTCATCACGATTCCGAGTCAAAGGATATTGTTGTCTATCGATGGTGCTGTGCGGGATCTGTGCTTGCTATAAAAAGCAGTGGCGCGAGGCTAGCGGCGCGCCGATCACTTGCCGGTTCGCCTCGCGCCACGGTGTGGGGTTTACTCCATGCGGACGTTGGTCTCTCCGCCGTTACAGGTTGCCATGTTCAAGTAGAGTTCGAGATCCATGTCGCTGACGAGGAAGTGGACGCTTCCGTCACAGCCACCGAAATGGCACCCGCCCGGATGCGAGCTGAACATGGGCAGGTGATTGAAGGGCGCGCCGTCCGTCGATCCGCTCACGTCGTCGCGATCCTTGGCATCGCCGAAGGGGAAGCGGGCGACTTTGCTGGAATAGCTGGCGAGTTCCGTGCCGCCGTTGTAGTAGGCGCCCACGATCCACGGCCGATAGAATCCATTGGTGACCGTTCCGTTATCGCCGGCGATGGCGAACTCGCCGATTGCCAGTGTGTTGCTCAGGCCGTCGGTCACGTCGCCGAGACGCCGATTCAACTTCCAGCCGAACACGCCGTTCTTTGGCAGACTGCCATAGGCCGAACCGTCATACTTCCCACTCGCGTCTTCATTTTGATAGTAGGCCCCGCCCACGCCTTGATAGGTGCTGATTGCTCCTCGCAAGTAGTCATAGGTCGGGTCGTTCATGATCGGGTCGACCGGAAAGCTGGGGCATATCAAGGCCGGGATAACCTTGTTGCGAATATCTTCTTCCACATTGACAGAAGGAATGCTGAAGTCGATACGATCGAAAAGCACGTCCTGTTCCATGTAGGGCATGAGATGTACGAAGATGCTGTAGCACCAGGAACCGTCGGCACCGGACGGGAAAGCGCCGTGGCTGCCCGCGTAGTTGTGCATAGCCAGCCCCATCTGCTTGATATTGTTGGCACAGTTAATTCTGCGTGCGGCTTCGCGGGC
>CAZISU010000958.1:0-1292 GCA_964541935.1 uncultured Planctomycetaceae bacterium
CACCTGCGGGGGGGGGGGTGGAAACCCGACCTGGCCCGTCTGGAACGCCTCACACCGGTGGAGGGCATGAGTCGAGCCGACTACGCCGAGTCTTGGGCCTGGGTCCATTTTCTTCTCCAGGCAGACGATCCGTCCCGACGCGAGCTGCTGGGTAATTATTTGCGACGTCTCAGGCAGCACGGCTCGAGCGAGCCGCTTTCAGTTGAGCTGGCCCGCATCGACCAGAGGGCACCCGACGAGTTGATCATGCATATCCAGCGTCTGGAGGAGGATTTAGAGCAGACGACGCGGCAATCACAACCAATTAGATGATGCAAAAAAGACCTAGAATTTCAGGGCGACTGGTTTTTCTACCCGTATCTAGCCTGATCTCGCCAGTCGTCCTATAATTGCCGGAATTCTCGTTTTCGCCTAAGCTTGATAATGAAACTATCCTCCGCCGACAAAAACTCGACAGACTCTAGCGCCCCCGCAAGCAAGGCAGCGATGCTCCGATTCCGTACGTTTTGCAATTCTGATCCACCGCTTTTGGCCGAAATCTGGCATAGCCGTGGAGCGCAGAACGGTTTGACTCTTGCTGTAACGCCCGAATTGCTCGAGCACTTCGTGTTTAGCCGCCCCTATTTCGACTACGAGGGCCTGATTATGGCCTTCGACGATGGAGAGCCGGGGCGACTTGTCGGTTTTGCTCATGCTGGCTTCGGCCCAAATCAGACTAAAAACACCATTTCCACCGAGATGGGAACAACTTGTTTGCTCATGGTTCGCCCCGACTGCGACGAAGCCAAAGTTGCGGCCAGCCTGCTGAAAAAGAGCGAGGAGTACCTCGTGCGGCGTGGTGCGAAGGTGATTTATGGTGGAGCTATTGATCCGCTGAATGCCTTCTATCTGGGCTTATATGGCGGAAGCGAGCTGCCCGGCGTGCTGCAATCCGACGCCGTCTCGCGCGATATTTACGCCGCGGCCGGCTACAAGGAAATCGACCGCACCATCATCTTTAAGGCCGACGTGCGTTCTTTTCGGGCCCCGATGACGCGGCAACTTATGCAAATTCGTCGCCGCATGATCGTGAAGACTTCGCACGACCATCCTACCCATAATTGGTGGGAAGCCTGTACTTTGGGCAACTTCGATTTGACGCACTATACGCTGCATAGCCGTTGTGGGACGTCGATGGTGGCACACGCCACAATTCGCAACATGGATCCCACGGCCATGCCTGGATCGGGTGGTAACGTCGGTCTGATCGACTTGCAAGTCGATAGTCGTCACCGCCGCCAGGGGATGGTATC
>CAZISU010000958.1:1302-3115 GCA_964541935.1 uncultured Planctomycetaceae bacterium
ATGCATAGGAATTTTCCACCAGCTTGCCCGCCAGGGCGTGACGGCTGTCGAAGTTCAGACCATGCAACACAACACTGCCGCCGTGGGGTTGTATCGCAAGCTGGGCTTCCAGGAAGTCGACCAGGGAATCGTGTTCCGCAAGCAATAGCGGCTAAAAGTCAGCGCAATTGATTTTTGCGGAGCCGAATCTAGGAAAAATGAAAAATCACGGATAAAAAGCTTTCATTTTCCGTATACTATTGGTATATTCACAATTGGCCCCATCAGGGCTAGTATGATCTCAAACTAGCGGCAGCGTCAGAAAAACCATTTTGCAAGGAGACGGCAAATGCTTTCCTTTTCTCGACGGAACAGAACAGGCTTTACTCTTGTTGAACTTTTGGTGGTGATCGCCATCATCGGCATTCTCATCGCACTGCTCTTGCCCGCAGTGCAGGCAGCCCGTGAGGCGGCTCGCCGCATGCAGTGTTCAAAAAACAACAAAATGATCGGGATTGCGTTGCATGCTTATCACAATGCCCATAATTGCTTTCCTCCAGGGGGCATTACCGAGGGGCCATGTTGCAGTACCCCCAGCCTGACGAACTGGGCCATATCTATCCTGCCGTATATAGAACAGCAAGTGCTCTACGATCAGTACGATATGAATGCCTTCAACGAGGACCCCATAAACAAGATCGTTCGGGAAACCAGCGTAGCGACCTACAGATGTCCCTCGGAGTTGGAGACCGACGGCCTGGATATTCCCGATAGCGGCCCCGCGGCTGAATTAGGAGTGCAATTTCGCCGCGGGGCTTACCGTTGCATGACGGGCAAATCGGATGGAACCGGCTGGTGGGACAATAATGAGAATCGTAGCGAAGAGTCCGGAGGGTTCCCGAAAGATTGGCGTGGAGTTTTGCACACGATCGGCACCAACGGCCTGACGTGCGAAAGCATCGACGACATTACCGACGGTACTTCGCATACGCTTGCCATCGGCGAGATGGCCAGCTACACGTATGCAACGCGACGAACGTTTTGGGCCTATACCTATACGTCTTACAACGCGTCGGCGGCCGTTCCGCAAACGCGCACGTTTCTCGTCGACTTCGAGCAATGTTACACGATCGGCGGCGCGGGCGGCTCCAATCCCTGCAAACGCGGCTGGGGTAGCTATCATCCCAGCGGTATCGGCTTCCTACTGTGCGACGGCTCGGTCCAATTTATCCCCACGGAAATCGACATGGACCTCTTTTGCGCTTTAGCCACAATAGCCGGCGGCGAAGAGGCTCGTCTGCCGGAGTAGAGAAAGAGAGAAATACCGTGCTGATAGCAATTCGAACAGAGAAGAGGAAACCGTACTTTGCGTCGGTTGACCACGTTTGTCGTTCCGATCTGCCGCATGCGGCTGGGCTAACGAGTGCGGCATCGCACGTGCCGCTCCTCATGCTTGCGGCCTTGGCCACGACTCTCTTGCTGGGCTGCGGCTCGGGCTATACGGTAGTGCCGGTGTCCGGAAAAGTCACCTTTGGCGATAAACCGATAGCAGGTGTGCATGTCAGCTTCCAGCCCAAGGGCGAAGGGGCCAAGAAGTCGAAGCCGGGGCCCGGCTCGGTCGGGGTGACCGACGCCCAAGGCCGTTTCACGCTGCGTACCGTCGACCCCCAACAGGACGGCGCGGTTGTGGGCCGTCACGTAGTACGCCTGTCCCGCAACACCATTAAAGCGGATATCAAAAACGATTTGTCGACCCCGCGTCGGTTTCTCCTGCCCGAAAAATGCCGCGACGGAAGTTTGGTCTTCACAGTCCCCCAGGGGGGCACGGATGCAG
>CAZISU010000959.1:0-3115 GCA_964541935.1 uncultured Planctomycetaceae bacterium
ACCTTGCGATTTCGGCGATCAGGTAATCCCAATTATCCTTGGCACCGCTATAGTCTTTCTTTGCTGTGCGGCGGCCGTGGTTGCCTGGCACATAGACTACGTTGACCTGCTCGAAGTGCGGGGCCAGGTCGCGGTACATCAGAGCGTGCAGCTTGCCGATTGCCAGACAGTTGCGCATCATCCGCTTAAAATAACTGCGGCTGGCGACGCCATGAATTTCGCCGGATGTGAAATCCCCGTAGCTGAGGATATTCAACACGGGGAAGCAGAACCGGTTGCCCAGGATCTGCTGTGTCCACTGCAGCGTGGTGTCGACCAGGCGTTCGGCACGGCAGCACGAGATGGGAAAGTCATATTTTTCCAGCCCGCCACACTCCTCCGGACGCACAATCTGGTCGTGATGACCATCGCTGAGATGAAGTACGGCGTGTTCTTGGATACGCCCCTTCTTCGAAAATGTTTTACGCACCGGAGGCAACGGCTTGACGGCAACGATCTTGTCGGTGAGCACGTCGGCCATTGCAAACTGTTCTGTGTGCATCAATCTCATGTACGCAGAGCAGAGATATTCACCCGGTCGACCATCCTACCGCTCGGAAACGTCCGGCCACTGTAGACCGAATCGGGCCAGGTACTTGCGTAGCCGATCGGCGTCGTTGGACGATTTTTTTTGCAGGCGGGATTTGTCGAACAGGGTCCTCCCGGCCTGGGAGAGAGATCTTGACTCACAGCAGACACGAATTACCTCAGCTAGCTGTGCCCGATCGAAGCGGTTGAGCATATCCAATTGTTCTGGCGGAAGAGTGTCGGAGATGATGCGGTCGTCGTTCGTCACCGCTTTCGTGGTCCAGGCTGTGCGAAGTCTTTCGATTTCCTCGTCGACCGCGTCGGTGTTAATGCGTCCGCCCGGGGCCAGAGTCGACATGCGTGTTATTGCACCGCCCAGGTCTCGGAAGTTTGCTTTCCAGATAGCCGCAGCGGATGTGGCAAAATCGAGGAAGCGGCGGCGGGCTTCTCGGTTTATGGTTACTTTGCGACCGGTTCGCGAGGCATATTGTTCCAGCTCATAGTCCAGGTTCGGCTCGATGTCCTCGTGTCTCTCGGCCAGGCCGGGCAGGCGGAAAGTCCAAAGGTTGATTCGAGCCAGCAGGTCTTCACGAAACCGGCCCTCGGCAACCTCGTTGGCCAAGTCGCGATTCGTGCCGGCAATAAGCTGAAATTGGCTGCACGTTTCCTCGTCGGCCCCGACGGGTAGAAATCGCCCTTCTTCGATCGCGCGCAGCAGCATGGCCTGTTCATCCGGGCCGAGTTCGCCGATTTCATCGAGGAACAACATGCCGTCTTGTGCCGCGCGGAGAAGACCGGGCCGGTCGGTGGTTGCTCCCGTGAAGGCGCCGGTTACGTGCCCGAAGAGAGATGACATGGCTTGGTCGCCTCTGATTGTCGCGCAATTGACCTCGATGAATCGCCCCACGATTTGCTGACGCTGTTGTTTCAACTCAAAAATGCGTCGCGCGAGCTGCGACTTGCCGGCACCGGTCGGCCCCATAAGCAGCATGGGTGCATCGCTTCCAATTACCACTTGCTCGATCATGTCGATTAGTCGGTTGAACGCGACGTTACGTGTCTCGATGCCCGACTTCAGGAACGACTTGCCTTGCCTGTGTTCTTGCTCAAATCGCGTTGAGAGGCGATCGTAGCGAGACAAGTCGAGATCAATGATCCGATAGCTGCCGCTGGGCTCATCCTTGTGTTGACGCTTGGGCGGCGAGGTTTGGATTAGCTTGCCCGGCAAGTGGCGCGATTCGGTCAGCAGAAAAAGGCAGATTTGTGCGACGTGAGTTCCGGTGGTGATGTGGATCAGGTAGTCTTCGGCATCGACATCAAAAGGGTATTCGCGGGCGAAATCGTGCAGGACACCGTAGACCTGCTCGAAATCCCAGGGGTCGTCGAGGCTTATTGTCTGCAGCCGCACTTCGGTTTCCGGCGAGATGGCCGTAATGTCGTCGGCCAGTCGTTGAGCCAGCGGCTCGTCTTTTTCGAGATGCAGCAGTTCGAACCGATCGACCAATAGCTCTTCATGTTGGCAAGTAGCCACGCTTGGCCGCCAGCCGGCCCAACGATCGGCACCTTTGCCGCTGTCGAGCCGGGCACCGAGCAATCCGAGCACGACCGTCTTTTTACTGTTATCCATAATTATAAGTATATATCCCACAGGATCGATTGCAAGTGATGTTATGAACGGGTCGGCTGCGGTATTTCGATTGCCAAGTCTCTGTAAACCCTTTTACAGAAACGCCTTATGAAACACTTGTCATTTTCTTGGCAAGTTTGGCACGAGGAGTGCATTATCCGAATCTCAGAAATCACTGGCATGAAAAAAGGAAAACATTGGCCGCAATCAAGGAGACACTGTCATGGCAAACAAGACACTATTCGGATCGATCCGCGGAAAGCTGCTTCCCAAGAGCGATATGCATAACGAAGCTGGCGGAACGGCATACGCACTGAAGGCTGAACACGCTTTGGCCCAATATGCGGCAACGGGATGCTTGAATTCGACGTTTTACGCCTCGGACAGCGAGCAACTCGACAAGATCCTGACAATGTGCCAGGCGGTCGCGCCAGAGTTTATCGCCAAGACGGCGCTATATGCCCGCCAGAAAGGGCACATGAAAGACTTGCCGGCTGTGTTGAGCGCGGTACTTTCGGTCCGCTCGCCTGGCCTTTTGGCCGAGGTGTTCGATCGAGTGATTGACTCGCCAAAGATGCTCCGCAACTTTGTGCAGATTATGCGCAGCGGAGCGGTGGGCCGCAAAAGCTTGGGGACGCTACCGAAGCGATTGATCCTTCAGTGGCTCGAAGGCCGTAGTGACCAACAGTTATTCTATGCATCGGTGGGAAACGATCCGTCGTTAGCCGATGTTATTAAGATGGTACACCCTAAGCCAAAGTGTGCGTCGCGGGAGTCGCTATACGGATATTTGCTCGGCCGGGAGCATTGTGCGGAAGATTTGCCAGAGATTGTCCGGCAGTACGAGAAATTCAAGCGGAACACCAACGTGGGCAAAGTTCCCGTGCCGGACGTTCCGTTCCAGATGCTCACGTCGCTGAA
>CAZISU010000960.1:0-3109 GCA_964541935.1 uncultured Planctomycetaceae bacterium
CCTCAAAGTAACGCGAGACCGAAACCGTGCCCAGGAAACTGTTCCGCTTGCCCTTGAAGACCTCGAAGAGCGGATGTTCGACGACCTCCAGGTCGGGTTGCTGCTCGAGCCGGTCGGCTTCAAGCTCCACGGCCCCGCCCAGCGGTAAGGGAAAAAATCCCTCGCCCTTGCGGTATAGCTCTTCATTGACGAACACGCTACGCGTCTGTCGGCCCAGGAAAACGGCCAAGCCGCCCCCACCGGACACGTATTTCTCCAAGGCTTCGATTGCAGCCGGATCGAGCCGCCCCACGTTGGCC
Organism: uncultured Planctomycetaceae bacterium; assembly: GCA_964541935.1. Classification (GTDB taxonomy): domain Bacteria; phylum Planctomycetota; class Planctomycetia; order Pirellulales; family Thermoguttaceae; genus JAFGTN01. The sequence continues at coordinate 300 of CAZISU010000960.1, forward strand.
AGATAAATCGAATCGAACTCGTCCAAATCGTTAAGGCTCAGGAAACGCGGCGTTTCAACTCGTGCCGAAATGCCCGTCCGCACCGCCCCGCCCGGCGAAAGGGCAGCTTGCAGGAACCAGCCGTCGAGCGACTCGACCCCGCCGTCGATTATCAAAACCGGCACGTCGGCCGGCAAATCTACCACCGCCCAACGAGAGTTGTCGGCCGCCACCGCGTCGTTGCCCAGACGGGCGGAAATGCGGTGCTCGCCCGAGGTGGGAAAGCTGGCCTGGAAACGTTGCTTGACTGTCCCACCCGCTGGAATCTCCGTGACCTTCACCGCCGGGCGGCTGTGCCCGTCTTCTTCCAATACCACCGAAACGCCACGGGCCGCTTTGGAACTGAAATTATCGATGCTGATTTCCATGAATAAAGGCACGCCCGCCGCACGGATGCCGGATGCCGGACGCATCGCGGAGATGGCCAAGTTCGGCCGCGACATCCCCACGCAATTCACCAGCCGCAGTTCCACGTCCTGCCCGGCCAGTTCCTGCAACTGTCGTCGTAGTTCTTCCGCCTCGTTCCAATCGCGGTTACGGAAATCCGATACCAGATAGACGACCCGCCGCTCCTCGTCGCTTTCACCTAAAAGTTGCTCGACCGCCGCCAGCGATTGCGACGGACCGACCGCCATTTGCGACGCACGGATCGGCTCCAGCACCTTGGCTAATCGTGTGGCGAATTGCGTATCAACGGCTTCTTCCAAAAGGTCGGGTTGGGTCCCCTGGTCGATTTGCCCGGCCCGCGAGAAACGCAAGAGCGTGAAAGCTTGCTGCTCGTTGCGATCGGCGGCCACGCTGCCAATCCGCTGGATAACGGCCTTGCCGCGCTCCATGGCTGAGGTATCGGCCCAGCGGTCGGACATCGAGAAGCTGTCGTCGAGCAACACGATGTGGTGCGTTTTACTGTGACCCAACAGCCCGGCCAGATCGCTTCGCAGCAGCGGTTGGGCCAGCGCCGCCACCACGGCCGCCACAATCGCCATCCGCAACAACAGCAACAAAAGCTGCTTCAGCAGCACCCACGTGCGGTTCTTCTTTTGGCTCAGAAAAAGAAATTCCATGGCCGCCCATTGCACGCGACGGTGCCGCATCATGTTGATCAAATGGATCAGCACGGGCACGCCCACAATCAACAGCCCCCACAGGAGCGATGGATACACAAAGGTCGGCATCAGCGGTCTCGCCCCCGTCGGTTGCTGAGGAAGGCCGCCAGGGCCGCGTCCAGGGGCGTGCTCGTCCGCAACAGCGTGTAATCGATTTTCTGTTGCGCACAGCCGCGGCGTATCTCATCGAGATGCTCGCCTAGCGCCGCCAGATAGCCGTCGCGCAACGCCCGCGGATTGCAAACGATATTGCCCATCTCTTCTAGCCCTTCGAAACGCGTCGAACCGTTGAAGGGGAAGTCCAACTCGTCGTCGTCCAGCACATGGAAGACCAGCACGTCGTGACCCCGCGCGCGAAGCTGCTTGAGCCCGCTCATAATCGTCTCGCGGTCGGCCAGTAGATCGGAAATCAGGATCATCATGCCGCGGCGCGGATAACTTTCGGCCGCTTCGGCGATAACCTGTCCCAGATCGGTTTTCTTTTGCGGTCGGCTCACGTCCAGCGTCTTAATGATCGATGTCAGATGGTTGCGACGCGTCCGCAACGGCGTCGCCGAGCGAATCGACTCGTCGAAAGCCACGCAGCCCACGGCGTCTTGCTGCCGCAGCAGTAAATAGGCCAACGAGGCCGCGATCGTGCAGCCGTATTCATACTTATTAAGCGGCCCCGAGCCATATTGCATACTGGCCGAAACGTCGACCAAGAGCGTGGCCCGCAGATTCGTGTCCTCCTCGAACTGCTTGACGTAATAGCGATCTTGCTTGGCCCACACCTTCCAGTCGACGTGCCGCAAGTCGTCTCCCCAGGCATACTCGCGATGCTGCCGAAACTCGACCGACTCGCCAAAATACGGGCTGCGATGCATGCCCGCCAAAAAACCTTCCACCACATGCCGCGCGCGCAGATCGAGCCGCGAGATGCGTTTAATGGCTTCGGGTTGTAGGAAGCGAGTTTGTTGCGACATTTTGAGGTATCAGGTATCAGGTATCAGGTATCGGGTATCAGGTATCGGGTGTCGGGTGTCGGGTGTCGGGTGTCGGGTGTCGGGTGTCAGGTGTCGGGTGTCGGGTGTCAGGTGTCAGATTTTGGCGCGGATTGCTTTATTGAAGGCAACTAACATGCGGCGGATTTCGGTAACCTTACTTGTGAGGTTCGTATGTGGCTCTTCTCCGATGTATTCCAAGTCCCGAGCCAGTTGTAATTGGTACTCGACTTCACTGGCTGATCCAGTGGCAATGTCAATAAATCGAGCGAGCTCCTTGTCGGTGCCTTGCCCACAACCTTCCGCGATGTTGGTTGGTATTGAGGAACAGGCTCGCCGAATTTGGGATACCAATCCATACTTTTCGTAGTCGGGAAAACCGACTGTCATTCGATATATATCCAAAGTGAAAGCATGCGCCTTATCCCAAACTCTAACTTTCCGAAAATCCCGAACCATAAATCATCTCCCCCAAAAATAACCTGACACCTGACACCCGATACCTCAAACCTCCTAAGAAGCAAACATCTTCTGAAAACGCGGGTCATTCGTCAGCTCATCTTCCTTACTGGGCGTGGCTTTTACAATCTTCTCAATTACATCATCGGTGCTCACGCCTTCGCTTTGGACCGTGAAGCTCAAAACCATGCGGTGTCGCAAAACCGGCTTGGCCAGGGATTCG
>CAZISU010000961.1:0-3107 GCA_964541935.1 uncultured Planctomycetaceae bacterium
GGCGCGCTTGCTAAGCAGTAAACTCTTTGCCGGTTCTGAAACCCGCTCCATATAGAAACCTATTGCTTCATGCTTGCATGGTTTAATAATCGGTTACGGGAATGAAACCGATGCCTTCGACGATCTCCTGGCCCTTTTCGCTGAGGTGCAGGGTGATGAAGACGTGCAACGGGGTTCCCAACTTGGGATAGCCGTTGGTGAACATGAACAGCGGTCGGGCAATCGGGTAAACGCCCGAAGCTATCGTGCCGCGGGTGGCTTCGATATCGTTTACCGTCAAGGGCTTAACCGTGCGGTCGACGAATCCAAGACCGACGTAGCCGATGGCCGCTTTGGTGCTCTGTACGCGGGCACGGACCTGGCCGTTGCTGGCCGCGGTTTCGGTGTCGCCCGATACACGTTCTTTTTTCATTACCAGATTGGCGAATGTTTCGAAAGTCCCGCTGTTCGTATCGCGGCTGACTTTGACGATTTTCATATTGGCGCCGCCGACCCGCGACCAGTTGGTGATTTGGCCGGTGTAGATTTGCTTGATTTGCTCGACGGTGAGATTCTTAACGCGGTTGCTAGGATGGACAACAATTGCGATGCCGTCGACGGCCACAACGTGGGCAACGGGCATGATGTCGTTGGCCACGGCCGCTTTGAATTCTTTGTCTTTCATGAAACGCGACATGTCGGCGATGTCGCAAACGCCGTTGATCAGGCTTTTGGCGCCGTTGCCGGAGCCGGACTCGCTTACCGAAACGTTAACATCGGAATTTTCGGCCATGAAATATTCGGCAAAGGCCTTGGCGATGGGGCCGACCGTTGTGGATCCGTCGATGACGATCTTGGTCTCCTCGGCATTGGCCGTCGAGCCTATGCAAAAGCCCCCCATGCCAAAGCAGAGCGTGGCGACCATCAAAACAAACAATATTCTTTGCATTCTCGGTTCTCCTTGTTCTCCATGCAAACTGACAAAACGGAACAATATCCGCGTGAGTAAAAAAATATCCGACGGATATTAGGCCCGTGTTAGCGGAGGATTAGAAGATCGTTGAAAACGAAAAAATGCGGCTACTCCTTGAAGCGGTAGCCAACTCCACGAACGGTCTCGATGTATTTGCCCGCTTTGCCCAACTTGCGGCGGAGCCCTACAACCTGCACATCCACCGCCCGGTCGGTAATGGCATAGTTGTCGCCATGAACGGCGTCGAGAATTTGCTCGCGAGTGAAAACCCATCCGGGGCGTCGGGCGAGGAAGTTTAGCACCCGAAACTCAGTAGACGTCAACTCCACCGGTTCGCCGTCAACCAAAACCTCGTGACGGCCGAGGTGAATGACGATTTCGTGGATGCAAATGGGCTGCTCGGCTTTGGTCGCGTCGGCAATCTCTGCTTTCGATGATCGTCTGAGGACTGCTTGGACACGCGCAATCAGCACCCTGGGGCTGAATGGTTTGGGGATATAGTCGTCGGCCCCCATATTCAAGCCGCGTACGATGTCGGACTCTTCGCCCTTGGCCGTGAGCATAATCACGGGAATAGCTTGCGTTTGCGGCTGCGACTTGAGCTTTTCGCAAACACTTAATCCATCGATACCCGGTAGCATTAGGTCTAAAACCACAAGATCCGGCGTCGCCGAGCCGATCAATCTGAGGGCCTCTTCGCCGGTTCCAATTCCTACGGCCCGAAACCCCTCCTTCAGCAGGTTGTAAACAACCAACTCGCGGATATCAGCTTCATCCTCGACAACAACTACCGTTTGACTCATCTTACCGTTTTTCTCTAGCTTTTATGTGCCCCGGTAAATTCTATTACCACATCTTCACGATGTATTGTCGTAATGTAACCAACGTGTGTTAGAGGTATATTAGAACTTGGTAAGAATCTATCGATTCCGGCTTCCCTGGGACGCCGTAGACGTCCCGGATTCCCATGTTTATGTAGACTTATTGCATTAACCCTTAGGCCGCTTTACAGACGAGCTTTATTATGCAAACATTACCCTAACATTATGGGCAGTTTATGCAATGTGGCCGAGTATCCCTAGTAACCAGTGCTCCACCGAAGAGGCTGACGCAATGAAACGCAAGGATTTATATATTGCAGTTGATATGGGTGGCACCAAGGTGCAGGCTTGCACCGTGCGGGCTTGTGGCACAATAGTTCGCCGTTTGAAAAGTGCCACGCCTCGCAATGTGGGGCCAGATCCGATTGTGGAGGTGATCGAGAGTAGTATCCACGGCATCCTCGAAAAAACCAAAGCCGACATGGATCAGGTGGCAGCCGTGGGGCTGGCTATTCCCGGCGTGGTGGATCCCGACCAGGGCAAAGTAGTTTTTACCGCTAATGCCGGTCTGTCGGGTTTCGATATCGGCCCGCACCTGCAAAAGAAGCTGAAGGTTCCCGTCGTGATCGGCAACGACTGCAATCTGGGCGCGTTGGGCGAAAAATGGCTAGGGTCGGCCCGAGCCGCGCAAAGCGTAATGGCGATTTTGGTGGGCACCGGAATCGGCGGTGGTTTTGTGCAAAATTCGCAGCTTTGGCGAGGTGCGCGCGAATCTGCCAGTGAGATCGGGCACACGCTCATGCAGATTGGCGGGCCCAAATGCGGTTGCGGCAATCTCGGCTGTTTTGAAGCGCTTGCCAGCCGCACGGCCATCGAGCGGGATATTCGCCAAGCCATAGAAGGCGGACGCGGCTCGCTGATAAGCGAACTGACGGAAGGCAATCTGAGTGTGATCCGTAGCGGCGTGTTGCGGAAAGCGCTGGATCAGGGCGACGAGTTGGTGGGCGAGGTTTTGACGGGCGCCGCGGAGATCATCGGCCACGCCTGCGTTTCCGTACGACATCTGATGGACCCCGAGGTGATTGTGCTGGGGGGCGGGGTGATCGAGGCTTGTAGCAATTTCATGATTCCGATCGTCGAGCGGATCGTGGCCGACGATAACCTGCCGGGCGCGCGGCCCGGCGGCGGTATCCTGGTTTCGTCGCTGGGCGACGATGCCGTGGTGTTGGGTGCCGTGGCACTGGCGCGGCTGGAGATTGGCGACGACCCCCTCGCGGAACAATCGACCGATCAGCCCAGCAATGACATTATGACTATCGACGGTCCCGTCATCT